>NZ_JAVRBN020000012.1:0-182280 GCF_034531305.2 Nostoc sp. ChiQUE02 | reverse complement strand
TAGGACAACAAGTGGTGCTGTGGAAGGCATCAATAACAAACTCAAGCTAATTAAGCGTTCCGCTTATGGGTTCAGAAACTTTAATAATTTTAGAGTAAGATGCTTATTGAATTGGCATTTTAATTATTAGTTAAGCATAACAAGTACTGAAGAGCCACAAATGATCAAATATCTTTTGTTTTACTTGTTCATTCATTCCTTTACCATTATCTTTAATCTTAATAATTATTTTTTTGCTTGTCATCGCTAATTTGAGTAATAATTCTGATGCAATTAGGATTGGCTTTAATCTCTTCAAAACTGCGTCCAATATTTGACTCTTCCAAAGCATCAATAGCATTTGCTAGAATATTCATAAATACCTGATTCAACTGCCCAGCAAAGCATTCTACTAATGGGATCTCACCATATTCTTTGATAACTTGAATTTCTGGGTGAGTTTCCGAAGCTTTGAGGCGATGTTTGAGAATCAGGATAGTGCTGTCGATACCATCATGAATGTTACAAGCAATGGGGCGATCGCTATCAGCACGAGAGAAGGTTCGTAAGGAAGTACTAATATCCCGAATTCGCTTCACTCCTTCTCGCATAGAACCCACTAACTTCGGTAATTTGGCCAGCACGCACGCGCATCATCTCTGCAATGCCTTCCAAAAGTGCCGGGAAATTGGCATCGCCAGGATACAATTCCAACTTTCGGGCTTCGATTTTGGCGAGGTCAAGGATATCATTAATCAGATTGAGCAAATGATTGCCGCACTGATAGATGATATCTACACCTTTTTTAGCTCGTTCTGTTAAGGGTTCACCATTTTGGAGAATTTGGGCATAGCCCAGGATGCCATTGAGCGGAGGGTAATTGGGGCATAACCATAAAGAATGGTTTCGCCATTTGCAGTTTTGTGAAATTCCTGTTCAACAAGGGGTGCATTGTGGGCAACGGCTGCATATAAATTATCTAAAGACTTTGTGTAATCCATGCCAATCAATACAGTTTTGTCTCGGTCGGCAGGGTCATAGTTTAAGACATAAATAAATTTTTTATTTGGTTGCTGTCTTACCGTATAGATACGTAAAATATCTTTGCTAGTTGCTTGAATAGCTACAAGTTTATCTTGATTAATTTTGTAAAAGGCTGAGGTGCGATCGCTACGCTGGAGAACCAATCCATGATAATCGCTGTCGATTTGTGGAACTGCCAGACTAACAATCGCCAAAAGCCGATTACGGATTGCCTGCCGTTGACTAGAGTACAACTGCCAGTACATTCCCGAAGCAATTGTCCCTGCCATCACCGCGATTAGCACTGAATAAGAAGCAATAATTTTTGTGCTGAGGTTCCAATTTCGCACTGATGTGGCTCCTTTTACAGCCCCAAACTACTGAGATGGACAGTGCATTGTTAGTCACTCCCAATGTTATTTTTGCCCAATTATTTCTAAGATGCCCACTTCATCTTTCAAATGAACAGTTAGATTAAGGATTGGAGATTTCTCTCCCTGTACTCTTATATGGGTTTAGCCCAAGGGTGGCGCGGTAAGCAGCGCGTTGAGACTCCAGCCCTACTTTGTTAGTAATCTGTTGCCATTTTTGTTCAATCTGCTGCATTGCCTGCTCGGTTGTAATTTTGTTCCCTAAGAACTTAGATACAACGTCATCAAGAACTTCAAATTGATATTGTTGATTATGGGGAATGGTCAAACTCAAAACCATATTGGGACTATTCAAACCCAGCAATCCGTCTCTTAGTACCTGTACGAACGGTTTCATCCTGAGTGATAACGTTAATTGTTACACCGTCAAAGCGTTGTGGAGTTTGCTTGATCTGTGTGGGCTGGGGTGCTACAGAGATTTGAGAACTGGGTGGGGAAAAACTGCAACCTGGAATCCCTAAGCTCAACCAGAGGGCGGCCAGGAAAATTAGACAATATCGAACTCGCTGCAACAGAGAGCGAAAGATTTGCCAATTAGACATTTGGATGATTCCTCCTTACAGTTATGAATCTAAAACTCCTGTAACAGTTTTAACTGGTAAGGTAAGGAGAAACCCTGGGATTTTTACTAGTACAGAAGTGCAGTTCAGCTTGCCACGCTGGGTTTCCTTGATAATTTGACGATCGCTCGTTCGCTTTGTTAATTTTTATAACTCAAGCTTGATTAAAAACCGTGCCTAACACTAGCTGACAGCAGTAACTTATTAACAGTTGCACAAGTAGATACACTTAAGTTAATCTTTAAACTACCTATGGGCACTCCAATTAAAGGCATATTTAGAATCAATCGACAACAATACAAAAGATGATTAACTATTAACTTAATGACTAATAGACGCCAATTTTTAAAAGGGGTGACAGCACTTTCTAGCTTATCTTTAGGTGGTTGTGGCTGGAGGCTGGCTGAAGTACGTGCTAATTCTAATACCAGTAGTCAGCGCGACCAACTTTATATCTTTACCTGGACGCAATATACTGACAACCAATTATTGAAAACTTTTAGCGCTCAAACTGGCATAAAAGTGCTGGCAGATGTCTATGATTCCAATGATGTCATGCTAGCTAAATTGCAAGCTGGAGGCGGCGGCACTTACAGCATCATCAACCCATCTGATTACATGGTGCAGAAGATGGTAGACAAAGGTTTGCTAACAGAAATAAATCACGATCGCTTAATCGGTCTAGAGAATTTATTTCCCCGATTTCAAAATCCTAGTTATGACCCCAATAACCGCTACAGTATCCCTTTTAACTGGGGGACAACAGGTTTACTTTACAATTCCGAAAAAATAAAAGATGCACCACAAGACTGGGATTACCTTTGGCAAAATCAAGAGCAACTTAATCAGCGAATGACTTTGCTCAATGATGTTCGAGAAGTGATGGGTGCAACCTTACGAATGCTCGGTTATTCTTATAACTCAAAAAATGAACAAGAAATCAAACAAGCTTATGAAAAATTGAAGGTTCTAAAACCTGCGATCGCCCGTTTTGACACCGATGCTTGGCAAAATCAAATTCTGGCAGGAGATTTGCTACTGGCAATGTGTTATTCGGCAGATGCAGTGAAAATATCTCAAGAAAATCCTAAACTCAAATATGTGATTCCTCGCAGTGGTTCTTCATTATGGACAGACACTATTGTAATTCCCAAAACAGCCCCCAACCAAGCTGGAGCTTATGCTTGGATTAACATGATTTTGCAACCAGAAATCGCAGCCCAAATCACTCAACGCCTGAATATTTCTACGCCGAATAGCGCCGGATTTGAGCAATTACCAAAAACAATTCAAAACAACACTAATTTGTTTCCGCCAGAGTCACTGTTAAAAAATTGTGAACGTGTTACACCTGTAGGAGAATTTGAAGAGGTTTACGATCGTTATTGGACTCAATTAACTAGCAGTTAAAAGAGTTATGAGTTAGGAGTTAGGAGTGATTAATTTGGAAAAAAATGAGATTTCTAAAATAGAAAAATTGCAGCACTCCGTTAGAAATTGGCTGCAACCATTGGTATTGCTTGCACCATCTGGGATTTGGTTATTACTTTTGTTGTTGCTGCCAACTTTGATAATTTTCGAGTTAAGTTTAGTTGCAGATATCCGACCGGGAGATTTGGTCAATCCCAACGGATTCAAAAACTACATCCGAATATTTGACTCTCTTTACTTGCAAGTAATTGGGCGATCGCTATTTTTTGCGTTTGGCACTACGATAATTTGTTTAATTTTGGGCTTCCCCGTCGCCTATTGGATTGCTCAGATAGCGCCGCAGCGTTGGCGAAATTTGCTGCTATTAGGCTTTGTTCTACCTTTGTGGACTTCTTCGTTACTCCGTTCTTATGCTTGGATTACAATTCTTCGTCCTACTGGTTTATTAAACAGTTTACTCAGCAATTTAGGGTTGCCTACTTGGGAATTACTTAACAATAGTCAAGCTGTATTGATTGGCATGAGTTACAGCTTATTACCTTATATGGTTTTGATTTTATATGCTTCTCTTGAAAAGCTAGACAAGCGGTTGCTAGAAGCTGCGGCTGATTTAGGTGCAAATCCGGTGGAAACTTTTTTCCAAGTAACCGTACCGCAAATTTTTCCGGGAATTGCGGCTGCTTCCATGCTTGTATTCATCACAGGCTTAGGGGATTTTGTCGATCCAGAATTACTCGGTGGTGCTTCTAGTATGACGGCGGCGCGGTTAGTTTATAATCAGTTTCTTGGAGCCACCCAAAATTGGGGATTTGGTTCAGCCTTGAGTATGACGTTAATTTTGCTTGTTAGTATTGCGATCGCACTTTTAATCAAGTTTGGGGAAGCTACACCCAAACGCTAAACTTTTGTTCGCTCATTTATAATAAAGGCATCAAACGCCAGCGAGACAACGGTTATGCTCTCACCCGATCTCAAAAATGCGTTACCAACTACTGACGAACTTCCCTGTTCAGACGATACCCCAGTGGATAACGAAGACCAAAACTTTTTGCCCAACATTTTACTCTTCTTACTCAACTCTATTTGGGCAAATCGTATGGATTGGTACTTCGGAGTAGATATGGCAGTGTATCACACCACAGGAGTAAATCCCAGAGTACCTGTAGTGCCAGATGCTTTTTTGAGTCTGGGAATAGAACGGAAAAAGGGTGGTAAATCACGCAAAAGTTACGCGGTTTGGGAAGAAAATGGGATAGTTCCAATATTCACATTAGAAATGGTATCCCATACTCCAGGAGGTGAATACGACGAAAAGCTAGATATATATAGAAAACTCGGTGTATTGTACTACGTAATTTATAACCCTGAGTTTTGGCGACGCGACCAACATCAACCCTTTGAAGTGTATAAGTTGCTCGATGGAAACTACCAACTACAAATAGGTGAACCTTATTTGATGCCAGAGGTGGGTTTAGGTATAGGACGACACCAAGCTGTAATTGGCGGGATACAACAGGAGTTTTTATGTTGGTATGACGAGCAAGGAAAGCGCTATTTGACAGATGCAGAACAGGCACAACAAGAACGGCAAAGGGCTGAACAGTTAGCCGAGTATTTACGCTCTTTAGGAGTAGATCCAAATAATTTACCTGATAATTCGTAATTCGTAATTCGTAATTCGTAATTCGTAATTCGTAATTCGTAATTAAAAATTGTTAATCATTTTTCACTATGAGTAAATGATCTAAATTATCTGGATTATTGTTAATTAGCTCCTTAATTTTAGAGATAAACTCATGCTCTAAGAAAGGTTTGGTTAAGTAAGCTTTTGCACCCAATTCTTTGGCAAGCTGGCGATGTTTTTCAGCGCTGCGAGAAGTAAGAATTACAACAGGAATTTTTGCTAAATTTGTGTATTGGCGGAAATTGCTCAACAACTCAAAACCATTCATTCGTGGCATCTCTAAATCGGAGACGACAACTTTAATTTCAGGATGTAACTGCAATTTTTCTAGAGCTTCTACACCATTTTGAGCTTGTATTACTTGATAACCTGATTTTTGGAGAGTCAGAGAGAGAGTTTGCCGGAGACTAATTGCATCATCTACTACTAAAACAACTTTTGGTGATTTATAATCTGGCTCTTGAGAATAACTGGGTTGGGTTTCTATAGTTGTTGTGGAAGTCGATGCCGCAAGTAATGGTGTAGATGAAAAAGTATGCCCTGATATCGGCAAGGCTTTTTTATTTGACGGAGAAGCTACTGGTAGCGCCCTGATATCAAGTGTTGTTTGTTGGATTTCGCTAGATTTTACCAGTAACAAAGCATCAATTACTAAGATGAGATTACCATTAGCTAAACTACTACAACCATAAATGTATTTTGGCGGTGCGATGGCATTTCCTAAAGGTCTAATTACCAGTTCTTGTTCACCAATTATTTGGTCAACTTCTAAAGCAACCTTTCCCTGATTTCGCTGTAGCAAAAGAACCGGATTTTTCGCTACACTTGGGTCGTGAGTATTTGAAGTGTTGTATGGAATCTCATTATTAATGAATGAACCATTATAATTAATCAACTTTGAAAGTTGACGAAGGCTGACCATAGTCTCATCATTGTCTATATTCAAATGTAAGACTTTTTTCCCTTCAATTTCTTTAATCTGTTGTTCAGAGGGAATCAATATTTTTTCGATACTGTCCAACATCAGACCATAAACAACACCTTTGGCTTGAACTAGCATTAACTTTTCTGTAGTCATAGAAAAAGGAATTTTGAGGATGAATATTGTTCCTTGGTTGGGTAAGGATTGAACTGAGATTGAGCCGTTGAGTGCGTGCATCTGAGTACGCACAATATCTAAACCCATACCCCGCCCAGAAATTTCACTCACTTTATTAGCAGTAGAAAATCCAGGCGAAAATATCAAATCTAAAAGTTCAGATTCTGCTAAATTAGAAGCATAAGCTCTAGTCTTTTCTTCAGTTTGTATGGGATAAAATTCAGCAGCTTTTCTGCGAATTCTGTCTAAATTCAATCCTTGACCATCATCCCGAACTTCGATAACAGTTTGGCTACCCTGATGATAAGCGCAGATTTCGATTAAACCTTGTTCTGGTTTACCAAGTTCTCTGCGAACTTGGGGAGCTTCAATACCGTGGTCAAAAGCATTACGCACTAAGTGTAACAAAGGATCGTAGAGCTTTTCTGCGATCGCTTTATCTACTAGTACTTCAGTACCACTAAGTTTCAATTCTGCAAGTTTGGCATAAACATTCCCCAACTTATCTACCATGTGGGGGAAGCGATTCAGAATATTGCCTAAAGGCGACATTCTTGCTTCTACTAAGCCATCTATAATATTAAGAGTTAGATTTTCTTGTTTGTCGCTAATTTGAGCAGCTTGTGTCAGAAGTAAGTCAAGAGACTCTGTGGTTTCTTGTAGTTGCAGTGTTTCTTCTACTGCTTCGTGCAATGTCATGTGAAATTCTGTATATATATCCATTTCTAATGAGTCAAAATTCACTGCAAAATTTTGCGTTTGTTGTGAGGTAATATTTTGTATTTGTAATGGTAAATCGCGTAATTCATTTAAAGTTGTTTGGTGTCTAGTGAGTTGCTGTATTAATTGCTCAATTATTTCTTTAACTTGTTCATCTTGCAAGCTACGCCGTTTTTGGTAAATCAGCAATTCTCCAGCTAGATAATTGAGGTGTTGCAGTCTCTCTGTATCTACTCGTATAAATGAAGGCTGGCGAAAATTTTTAGTTTGAACATACTGTGATTTATCTTCTATTTCTTTGTTGATTTGTGTAGCCAAATCAGGCATTACTTGAATAGCTGTTTCAGAAACATCTATAACTACTTGCTGACTGACAGTTAATGAATCAAGCTTTTCTGAAGACTCATCAGTCTGAATCGTCACGACTTCAGCAGCAAGATTTTGGCTAGCTTCTTCTCCCCATATTGATTCTAATAAGTTATCAATTGCTTGAGGAGATACAGATTTAGATATTTTTTTAATAACTAACAGTGTTTGTAATTTGGGGCTATCAAGCCAATTTTTCTCTTCGCTAGTAACAGGAGGATAATTTTTATATTCTTTTGCTAATTTATGAATTTGGCTCTGTAGGATTTTAATTACTGAGAGGTAGCTGTCAGATGGTTTAAGGGAATATTGAAATTTTGCAACTGCAAATAGGATGATTAAGATGATACCACGTCGATAAATACAAAGACTTGGACTATCTTCTTCATCTTGGACAAAATCAAGAAACTTTTTCAGCCAGTTTTCGATATAATTAAGTAGACTTTTTCTTTCTAATGTGGGAACAAGTAAAGTTAAATTGAGTTCTGACTCTGGTATTTGCATCTGGTGATTAAACCAGCCCAAAATATAGCGAATTACTTTTAAATAAAACTTTGCAGTTGTTGGGTTTACCGATTCGTTTTTATTGCGATCAGGTGTAATTATAAACTGGTAAAATTTTTCTTCATTGATGATAAATGTGCTAGCAGATGAATTATTTTGCAATTCTTCAGATAACTCATTATTTGCCACTATTGTGAGTTTTCGTAAACCTGATGAAGGTTCTCCGCCAGATGTGCGATCGCCTGCTAGTACCAATTTTTGTGCTTGTTGCAAATCTGCAAGGGCAATTTCTGCAATCTGCTGCACCTGAGTGGGGTTTGCTTGGAGTGCTGACAGAATTGTTTGGGAAATTCCTCCCAATCCAGGTAAATTTAGAGATTCTGCCAAGCCGAGAAACACCTCGGCTTGAGAGTGTAAAAACTCAATAAATTTGTCACTATTTGGTGGATTGTTAACAGCGTCAGCAATACTGTTTAGACGTTGTTCTACTCCCACTTCAAAAACGGACTGCACAATATCAAATCCCAATTCTTCAGAAGTGGGAATATGAGACTCAGCACCAAATGCATCACCAAGTTTCTCTTGCAACTGTGCAAAAACTGAAGTTGCTCGATGGAGCAATTCTTCATCATTAACAGTGCTGCCTATTAGTTCGGTATTTAATGCTATGCTCAGACACTCATAAGCTTGTAACAAAAGTGTTTGTAATTCGGCATCAACTACCACTGTTGGATTATATAAAGCCTTAAATATATCTTCTAATAAATGGGCTATCATCTTAATTACTTCTAGCCCAACATTAGCAGCACCACCTTTAAGTGTATGAGTAGCCCGCATTAAGTTATGAACTTTAGCAGTGCTATAACCTTCCGATAAGCTAAATAGTTCTTGTTCAATAATTTGGACTAATTCCGGGGCTTCAGCCAGAAAATAGATGTATCCTTGCTCGCGAATTTCGTTATCTGTGATCATAATTAGGGAGTGGGAAGTGGGGAGTGGGGAGTGGGGAGTGGGGAGTTAGGAGTTAGGAGTTAGCAGTTAGCAGTTAGCAGTTAGGAGTTAGGGAGTTGATCGACCAATTGATTTTTCAGTTGTCTTGACTATTGAACTCAAAATCCGAATGATTTCGTCTGCATAGATTAGTTCATTAGTTAAATCAATATTTACTAGTTTGGACTGTTGTAGTAGACGTAGCCAGTATTTGGTTTCCCTAGCTTCTTTGTATGCAATATACATTTTTGCCAAGAAATCCTTTCTACTCTGACCACCGCTAGCCTCTTCAACATTCGGCCAATTCGTAGTAATTGCTTAGAAAGCACATATTCCCGTTGCTCTTGCAGTTTAATATATAGGTGAATAATTTCTAAAGCAAATTGAAAACTTTTCTGTTGAATAATACTTTCTGCCAATTACTCTTCTCCTATCTTTAACTCAAAAGTTATAAGTAATTAAGGTCAAAGCATTTTTATATTTGGAAATCAAATGGTGATTTATATAATGAATGCTTTGACCAAATAACTCCTAACTCCTAACTCCTAACTACTTTTTATTTCACTTTAAACTTACTAGCAGTTGTTAATAACTCTTGTGCCATTCCTGATAACTCTTGAAACACAGTAGCAATTTCTTGAGATTCACCAAAAGTTTTATTAGCAATTTCTGCTACATCTTGCATTGATTTAGTTACTGTTACAGATTGCGCCATTTGTTTTTGAGTCGCTGCGGTAATTCGCTCGATTAGCTGACTAATTTCGGCAGTTGCAGAAACGATCGCATTTAAGTTTTGGCGAGTGTCACTAACAAGATTTGTACCTTCTACTACCTGCTGAATACCAGTTTCCATCGCCACTGCAACTTCCCCTGTTTCTGCTTGAATCTCCTGGACTAACTTTTCAATTTCGATGCTGGCTGCTGCTGACTGGCGAGATAAAGAACGGACTTCATCAGCTACAACTGCAAAGCCTTTGCCATATTCACCGGCACGGGTGGCTTCAATGGCTGCATTCAAAGCCAGTACGTTTGTCTGTGTGGCAAAATTACCAATCAAATTCACCACTTTGGAGATTTTTTGCGAGGATTCGCTGAGGCGTTTAATCTTTTTGCTGGTTTGAGCAACGGTTTCACGAATTCCTTGGATTGCTTTGACAGTTAAGTTCATCGCAGTATCGCCTGACTCTACGGTTTGATTGGCTTGTCGTACTGCTAGTTGCACTAACTCAGCATTCGCCACTACAGCTTGAGTAGAGTCCACCATCTGTTGAATGTCACCTAAAGCTGCGGTAATTTCCTCAGATTGTTGTTGCGCCAGATTGGTTAGTCCTGCTAGTGAAGCGTCGCTATTGCTAGAGGTTTGGGCAACTTGTTGAGCAGCCCCTTGTACCTGAATAACGATTTGCCGCAGCGCTTGCAGAGTATTATTATAGGCATCGGCGATCGTGCCTAGCTCGTCTTCTGTAATCGGTGCGCGTACAGTTAAGTCGCCGTTGAGAGCGGGTCTAAGGGCTGTTAAGAGTTGAATAGAGCGTTGTTGTAGTAACTCCTTAGCTGCCTTTTCCCGTGCTGCTGCTTCTGCTAATTTTGCTGACTGCGCTTGTACTTGTTGCAAATATTCGGTATGTTGTAATGCCAGTCCTAACTGGCTGCCAATGCGTGCTAACAAAGTGACTTCCGATTCTTCCCAATCACGAATTCCCGAATTCTGATAAGCTGCCAGCAATCCCCACAATTGTTCGCCAGCAAATACAGGAACAATTACATAAGCTTTGGCTTCAAATTGCTCTAAAACTTCAATGTGACAAGGAGAATGACCTACCTGATAGATATCATTTACAACAAAGTTTTCCCCTTGGGCATATCGACCTCCCTGAGTTTCTTGTAAGTGGGTATCTTCCCAGACGGTTTTGATATCGGGGCCTACCAGTTTTACCCACAGATGGCCTGCTGACTCTGCAACAAATTCACCACTCCAGTTAGGATTGAAGCGATACACGGCAACGCGATCGCATCGCAGTAATTGCCTGACTTCTTGAGTAGTTGTTTTGAAGATTTCTTCTACATCTAAAGATTGCCGGATGCGGTTACTGATCTTGGTGAGAGCTTTCTCTTGTTCCGCTATCTGAGCTAGTTTCTCAGATTTCACCCGCACTAATTCCAAATAATCTATCTGTGATTTAGCTAGGCTAAATTGCAAGCTAGTCTGAACTAAAAAGTTCACTTCCCAGGTTTGCCATTCACGGGTGCTGGAATTTTGATACGCTGCCAGCAAACCCCACAATTTATCCCCGAAAAATATCGGAACAATTATGTAAGCTTTGGCTTCAAACTGCTCTAAAATCTCAATGTGACAGGGAGCAAGCCCTACTTGATAGATGTCATTAACGATAAAGTTTTCACCTCTGACATATCTACCTCCTTTAGTTTCTTGCAAGTAGGTATCGTCTAAAACGGTTTTAATATCAGGGCCTACCAGTTTTGTCCAACCAGTGGCCACAGACTCAGCCACAAATTCGCCGCCCCAGTCAGGGTTAAAGCGATAGACAGCGACGCGATCGCATTGCAGTGATTGACGCACTTCTTGAGTAGTAGTTTTGAAGACGCTTTCTACATCTGAAGATTGTCGGATGCGGTTGACTATCTTAGTGAAAACTTTCTCTTGTTCAACTATTTGAGCTAGTTGGTCAGATTTCGTCTGCACTTGTTCCAGATATTCCCCTTGTGAGATAGCCACACCAAATTGCAACCCAATTTGAGTTACAAAGCTTTCTTCCCAAGGTTGCCAATCACGAGGCCCAGAATTTTGGTAAGCTGCCAGCAAACCCCATAATTTTTCTCCAGCAAATATGGGTGCAATGATGTAAGCCTTCATTTCATACTGCTCTAAAATGTCAATATGACATTGAGCATGGCCCATTTGATAAATGTCATTAACCACAAAGCTTTCACCCTTGGCATAACGTCCTCCTTGAGTGTCTTGTAAGTGGCTATCTTCCCAGACCATGTAAAAATCAGGGCCGACCATTTTTATCCAACCGTTACCCACTGACTCAGCTACAAACTCGCCACTCCAGTCAGGTTTGAAGCGATAGACACCAACGCGATCGCATTTTAGTAATTGACGTACTTCTTGAGTGGTTGTTTGAAAAAGCTTATCAACATTTGATACCCGCAAAATTTTGTCGATGACTTTAGCTACCGATTTTTTTGCTAGTAGCCGCTGTTGCTGTTCTTTTTTGAATTCAAAGCTCTGCAATTTGTAGGTCAGTTCTGTTGTAATTTGAGATAGGAGACTAATTTCTACTTCTTGCCACTGTCGCATTGAGTTGCAATTATTTACTGCCAGTAACCCCCACACTTTACCTTCTACTAAAATCGGTAAACTCAAACTAGCTTTAATTTGAAATTTATCTAGCAGTTGCTTTTGATAGGGTGTAAGTTGGATCTGATTGATATCGTCAATAACTACAGATTCTATATAGTCTTGATTCGTATATAATCCAAAAGTAATTCCGGGAATATTTTCGCCTAAAGTTGGTGTCCAACCTAGTGTTCTGGATTCTGCTAAAACTTTACCTGACTCCAAGGAATTAAACTGATAAATTAAGGCGCGATCGCAGCCAATCTTTTCTCTAATCTGCGCTACAGTAATTTTGAGTAATGTGTCAAAGTCTGGCGCTTGGCGCATATGAGTCGTGATATCTTGCAACTGCCGCCGCCAGGTTTTAAATTCTTGAGCGATCGCATTTAATAAAGATATTTCATTGCTAGCAATATTCGCTATATTAGCGTTACCATTTTGATTGTCCAATTCAGAAATTAGATGTTGATTTTCATGGCTATTATTATACAAAAATGTCATGGGATTAACCTCAAAACTTGTGAAAGATAATAGTTTGATATGTGGCAGATAAGAATGAAATGGCATGTGATTTTTAAGGCTTGTCGAAATAATATGCCTAATCACCCATTAGTAAATGATCAATTATGAATTCCCCATGTGGGAGCTTGGATAATAGTTATGGCATCCAAATTAAAAAGCATCTCCTCAGAATCATTAATAAAGTATCCCTGTAAGAAAGGTGATATTTTAGGATAAAATAATTCAGCAGTTGCGGGTTTCATTTGCTTAGTATCCAGCCATTCAATATCTATAAGCTGTCGCACCAATAGTCCCAAATACTTACCCTTATTTTCTAGAATAATCGCCATCATTCTTGAAAGTAAATTTGGCCCTTGCGAAATTGGAGAATAACCTAACATCGCTTCTAAATCCACTAACCAAAGCATCTCACCGCGCCAGTTATAAATACCCAAGACGCTACTGGGCATCTGAGGAACGCCACATATTTCTGGTAATGATACTTGTAAAACTTCTGTGATGTGTTGTAACGAAATTACAGCTGTATCACTTACTCCCAAATTAAAACTTAAAAACTTTTCCTTGGTTTCCAAAGTTATTTATCCTTTGTCCTTGAATATTTATCTTTAGCCACTATTTGCAGTTATTGTTTGAGCTTGCAAAGTTATATATTAGTAATAGTGAGTTGGAGTGGTGATTGGTTTATTACACTTGTACTAAATTAACTAATCAATCGCTTTAAAATTACTACTAGTTCTTCTCGATCAATTGGTTTTGAGAGATAACCATCAGCACCCAACATATTACCCCAAATTTTATCTACATCACTATTCTTTGTAGAGCAAAAAACCACAGGTATTTTGCTAGTGTTGGGATTGTTTTTCAGCTCTCGGCAAATTTCAAATCCACTTTTACCCGGTAAAATTACGTCGAGAAATATTAAATCTGGCTTATTTTTATCTATTTTATCTTGAGCTTCTTCACTGCTTGTAGCACTAATCACAGAATAACCTGCCTGTTGTAAGTAACGGCTGATTATTTCCATATCTGTTAAGCCATCTTCAACAACTAAAACAGTATTCATAGCAATTACTCGTTAAACTTTTCTCAGCATGTAAACAAATTAGACATATAAATCCTAAATGATTCCTCAACAAAGACATGGAAGGGACTAGAGACTAGCCCTAACCCCTTTGCCCTAACCAATATTTCACAAATCAAATAGGACTGCTATAAATACAAAAAATCGTATTTATCTAATTTTGATTCAATCTTTATGTATCAACCTCAGAAGAAGTACGTAATAAACATAAATTAATATATTTCATTGACTATAAAATACTTTTATCACCTCAATATTTTTATTTTTAATGAGGTGATGAATTTAGAAATTTTAAAGAATAGTTCAAAAACAAAAATAGCTTCTAATTCTCCCTAATTACAAATCTCTAAATTAGATTTATTCTTGCCGATGGATACATTCTGTGTAGGTAAATATTTACGTACTATACCCATTACCTTATCAGCCACTACAGGTTTAGTGATAAAATCTGTAGAACCAACTACTTTGGCACGAACTCTATCTAAAAGACCATCACTGCCTGTTAATATAATTATTGGTGTGTTGGCAAAGGTAGATATTCGTCGCAACTGAGTGCAAATTTCGTAACCACTGGCAACTGGCATAATCAAATCCAAGAAAATCAGGTCTGGTTTATCCTGAATTAAGCTTGGTAGAGCTTGTATAGCATCTTGAATCTTGACAAACCTCAATCCATTGGAAGTGATGATATCCTCTAGCATTTTACATACCTGAGGGCTATCATCAACGCAAGCCACTAGTGGAGCAATCCGCTTCTTTGGTTGTGTGGTAGTAGAGTTATTGTTGACTCCAGTAACTCCTAATGGCAAGTCAGGTACTTCCACCAATTCAATGATTCCTTTCAGGATATAGGGAAGCAACGAACGGGTGAGTGGCAATACACTCTGCTTCATTTTCATGGCTAAATCTCGCAGAGTGAATTTGCCGTTGATTAAATTCACAAAGTTTTTGTAGACAGATGGACTTACCATCTGCTCAAGTTGCTCTGGTCGGCGCAGAACTGGTGCTAAGTCAGGAGAAAAATTTGCTAAACCAGCTTCTGACCAAATTTTCCACGAGTCTTGCATGTGCTTTACAGACATTTCTGCACTCGTGAAGCTCATTGGCGTTTCTAAGATAACTTCTTGGCTGCGATTGCAACTTATAGAAGCAAAGTTTCCTTGCAGAGCTAGGTCAAATAATAGCTCTGTTATCGTGTTATCGACAATAGAGTTAATCTGTTCCCGCTGGATTTTCTGTTTTTTATAGAAGATTTCTAGAAGGCGATAGTCCCAGTAATCGATTGATAGGTCTTGCAAACGCAACTGCAACTTATCAACATCAATCTGGGGACAATTCTGAGCCATATGTCTGCGCCAGCGGCGGAAGGGATGAGTTCCCCCTGTTGCCCAAACTATCCGTCCCAGCCGATAGTAAAAAGTCCATTGGCTGCCCTTTGAACTTTTAATATTTAATTTGCCATTATATTGCAGTTGGGTACAAATTTTAAATTCATTTACTAAATTATTTGAAATAAGTTCCTGATGGGGCATAGTTTGTTCCTTTATTAAAAACCCAACCCTTGAAAAACCCACTCTAGCTATATAGTGGTCAGCAGATATGTGAGGAAGTCCAAATACATTTGGTATATAGCAGTCTAAATCAAGATTATTAAAAGCAAGAAAGATGGGAAGATAGCGAAACTATTGCTAGTAAATAATTTATCTAGCATAGAGTTTTTCTTGGCAGACTTTAGTTTTCTGCTAATATTTATTACTAAAGGTGGTTGCCATAATCCACATCATAATGTATCTAGTATTGATATATTATTTTAAGAATTTTCATACTAAATTATATCCGTATAAGTTCTGAATTTTTGTTTAAAAAAGGTTAGAAATCTCTAAAGAGCTTTGCTTTAGTTATTGAGATTGACAATAAATGTTAAAAATATTTATTTAAATTTACTATTCTTAATTATGTTAGTTAATATTAGCTTTTTTAGAGAATATTATTCTTAAAAAAAGGCGTGCTACTAAGACAAGTAGCAGCCATATATAGAGTATTTATCTAGGAAAATTTTTTCAAGGTTGCTTGTGGTTTTCATAGCTGACAACAGCTGCTCTGAGATTACTTTGGTGTTCTGAAAGAAGCCGATCGCCCTCGTCTTTTTCCAAACCAGTCCAGTGCATCAATAGTGCTAGCTTAACCCATTTACCACTACGTTCTAGTAAAAAGCCAGCAGCTTCCCGACTTAAACCTGTGAGGTCTTGCAAAATTCGCAAAGCGCGATCGCGTAACTTTTGATTTGTTACTGCTACATCCACCATCCGATTGCCATAAACTTTGCCTAGTTTGACCATTACCCCACTAGAAAGAATATTTAAAGCTAATTTCGTGGCGGTACCAGCTTTCAGGCGAGTTGAGCCGGCGATTATTTCTGGCCCTGTTAATAGCCGAATGTCAATATCAGCATCAAAGCTAACTTGTTCCGCTGGAACACAAGCGATAAAAATAGTAGTGGCTCCCCGCTGCCGAGCAGCATGAAGGGCACCGTGGACATAAGGCGTTGTTCCACCAGCAGTAATACCAACTACTACATCTAGCTGGGTAATATGTCGCCCAGCGATCGCAGCCTCGCCATCTTCGATGCTATCTTCTAAATCCTCGGAACTGCGTACCAGCGCCCCAGCGCCACCAGCAATAATTCCCTGTACCAACTCTGGGGGCGTGCAAAAAGTAGGTGGACACTCAGCAGAATCTAACACCCCTAACCTGCCACTTGTGCCCGCACCAATATAAAATAGGCGTCCTCCGTGGCGCAAACGCTCTGCGGTGCGCTCAATTGCTTCAGCCAACTGAATTTTCGCCGCTGCAACCGCCTCGACTGCTTTTTGGTCTTCGCTATTAAACAGCTCCACCAATTCCAGAGAACTGAGCTGGTCTAAGTTTAGACTGTTAGGATTTACCAGCTCGGTTAAAAGATGCCCACGTTCCTGCAAGTTTGTCATTTGTCCTTTGTCCTTTGTCCTACCCTATGGGCGTCTATGTCCTTATGTCATTAGTCAGTTAGCGACCAATGACCAGTGACCAATACTTCTCTGCGAGACGCTATGCGAACGGCTACGCTCAGTACAAGTGACCAATGACCAATGACCAATGACTAATGACTAATGACTAATTACAACAATCCTTCCAATTTGCGACGCATCTTCTCTAGTTCAGAATCAGATAATTCTGGTTCTTCTAGTGGCTGTTGATTGAGAGGGAAGTTGTCTTCAACAGTATCCTCCTTCTGGGCGTTTGCTTGCCAGTCAGTTTCTTCTACGTTTAGTTCTGGGGGAGTGACAACTAAATTGCTGTTTTCTGGGATGATTTCCCATTCATATCCAGCACTTTCACAAAATTCCTTGATTTCCTCAGCATCGATCGGCTCAGGTGTAGGTGAGGGAAAATCTTGAGCTTCCAGCATCAGGGCAAAACGCGTGGCGTCGTCTTCTGACTCGAACATCAGAATTTTATTGCGATCGCCTTCCCGAATTGTGTGAATCCCCTCATTTTCCGTTCGAGCATTAAAAATTAACACAAAAACACGCATTGGTGTAATCATCTGTCTTTTTTAAGGTCTATTCATATTAAAGTTCTAGGTTGTGCCTCAAGGAAAGTCACAGGAACAATTTTCACTCTATTCAGATCAGATTTACCTGAAAACGCCAATATTATTAAGCATAAGTATTGGATCAAGCAAATACCGTAACTTAACCAATGAGGTCTTGGGTTTAGTTGGCGTATCCTGGAAATGGCATACTGAATCAGTGTGTCGGTTAATGCTTGTGTGTGCCAGCGACATCTGGCAATTAATACAGTGAAAGCAAATGACTAAATCTCCCAATCAAGATATTCTCTCCCCCTCCCCTATCCGCAAGCGTCTGTGGTTGCTGGTGTTGAGTCGGGGTAGCATTGCTTTGGGCGGACTTTTGCTGTTAGGAGTTATTGTCGGTATTTGGCGGTTGTGGACTTTTGTCCAAACAGAGTTAACACCCTTAGCACAACAAAGTCTGACTACTACACTCAATCGTCCGGTAAAACTGGGAAGAGTCACACAATTTTCGTTGACGGGAGTGCAGTTTGGCGCTTCAGCTATCCCGGCGACAGCTACAGATCCAGATCGGGCCGCAGTCGAAACTGTAGAGGTGGGTTTTGATTTGCTACAACTAATCTTTAACCGCCACCTAAAGCTAGATGTTACCTTAGTCAACCCAGATATTTACATTGACCAGGATGAGCAAGGGCGCTGGGTTTCCACTAGCATCGCATCGTCAGGTGGAGACGGTGCAATTAAAACTGATTTGGACTACCTGCGGTTTCGCAATGCCAAGCTGGCCTTAATGCCGCAGAAGAGTGCAGGGGAGGCAGCACTTCGACTCCCTTCGGCTTCGCTCAGGACAAGCCGCTCAGTGACCGGGGGAGCAGGGGAAGGAATATCTTCCGCGTCCCCCACCTCCCCCGTAACATTTTCTCAATTCAACGGTTCTGCCCAACTTTTAGCAAACAACCAGTTGATCAGGTTTGAAGTGGGGGGACAAGCAGACAGTGGTGGCAATATTTCCATTCAAGGAGAGACACGTTCTAAGGTGCTAGCAGGCAACTTTCAGTTGCAAGCCCAAGATTTGTTAGCTGCGGATATTACTCGGTTAATTAAGTTACCAGTAAGCTTACAGGCAGGCCGAGCTAATGGTGACTTGTTAGTTCGGTTGACACCAGGACAGCAGACTTTATTGTATGGCAACGCTGCTGTGCAAGGGGTAACACTTCAAATACCCAAAGTCCCGCAACTATTGAGCAATAGCCAAGGAAACCTCCGTTTTCAGGGAACGGAGTTACAGTTAAACAATGTTACTACCAACTACGGCAAAATTCCTGTAGTGGCTACGGGAATCATCGACACTCAAGCAGGCTTTAAGTTGGCAGGGCGTGTAAATGCGGTGAGTTTGGCTAATGCCCAGGAGACTCTCAAGGTAAAATTACCTGTGCCGATCGCTGGACAAGTACAAGCAGACTTACAGATTACCGGATCAACTAAAGAGCCAATTCTCTCAGGCACAGTTGCCACAATCCAAACTGCCCGGATTGATAAAGTTGATTTTAATCGCATCAGTAGTAAGTTTGAGCTTGTTACTAGTTCATCTTTAATTACCCTGAAAGATATTCAAGCTAAAGCCAAAGTTGGTGGTGACATCACGGGCGCTGGCACAATTCAACTTGGTAAAACGCCGCGACTGGATTTAAATTTCGCTGCTAAGAATGTTTCAGGGGATGCGATCGCAAAAGTTTATGAAACAACACCTACCTTTCAAATCGGCAATGTCTCAGGTACAGCTCAATTAACTGGCGCTCCTACCAATGTCCAAACTTTGGTACAGTTCCAGGCTCCTAACGGAACTTACCCTGGAACTGGTGAAGTTGCGATCGCTCCAAATCGCAACGTCTCTTTCCGCAATGTGGCTCTGAATGTAAGTGGTGGTACAGTCCGGGCAACTGGTAGTTACGCCAATGAGCGTTGGCAAGCTGTGGCTGTTGCCTCTGGGGTAAAATTGGAACCCTTTGTAGACAAAAGTCAACTGCAAAATGTCTCTTTGGCGGGGGCGCAGTTTAATGGTCGGCTCATCCTCTCAGGCAGCACAGCACCATTTAAAATTGCCACAATTCGCAGTGATGGTGCAGGAGTTCAAATTGGTGGCGGTACAGTTGCAGTTTCTAATATCCAACTGCAAGAACAAAACTTTTCTGCTCAACTTGTAGCGAATGGTGTACGGTTGGGACAAATATTGAAACAGTCTCCCCCAGCTTTAAATAATCCATTGGCGGGAACGTTCCAAATCGCAGGCAGCAGAGATGACTTCAGCCTGAAAACCATGCGTGGCAGTGGTGAAGGTAGCCTTGCTATTGGCGGTGGGACGGTTACAGCCTCTAATATCCAAGTGGGTAATGGTGTATATCAGGCGCAAGTTCAGGCTAAGAATGTGCCTGTGCAGCAGTTGGCAACAGTACCAAAGCAGTTTCAAGGGGCATTAACTGGTCAGTTCGATGTAGCGGGTTCTGTTGATTCTTTTAAGCTGCAAACTATTCAAGCCAACGGTCAAGCGCGGGTAAATGTTGCGCGTGGGACTATTACAGCCTCTAATATCCAACTTGCAAATGGTGTGTATCAGGCGCAAGTTCAGGCTAAGAATGTACCTGTGCGGCAGTTGGCAGCAGTACCGCCACAGTTCCGAGGGACGTTAACTGGTCAAGTAAACGTGGCAGGTTCTGTTGAGTCCTTCCAACCGCAAACTATCCAAGCCAGCGGTCAGGGAGAGATAAATATTGCAGGTGGAACCATTACAGCCTCTAATATCCAAGTCGGTAATGGTGTATATCAGGCGCAAGTTCAAGCAAATAATGTACCGTTGCAGCAGTTGGCAGCAGTACCACCGCAGTTCCGAGGGACGTTAACTGGTCAAGCAAACGTGGCGGGTTCTGTGGAGTCCTTCCAACCGCAAACTATCCAAGCTACTGGTCAGGGACGGTTGGATGTTGCAGGTGGAACGATCGCAGCTTCTAATATCCAATTGGCTAATGGTCGCTATCAAGCTGTAGTTAATGCTGACGGTGTGGAATTAAATCGTTTCAATCAGCAATTGCGAGGTCAGTTTGGCGGTCAGTTGCAATTAGCTGGCAATGTCGGATCGTCCAAATTAGCTGATGTACGTGCTGCTGGACAGGTGCAATTATCCCAAGGTATCCCTGGTCTTGAGCAACCTCTGACGGCTGCGATCGCTTGGAGTGGTGAAAGGCTTACCATTGAGCGAGCAACTGCTCCCGGTTTAAGTGTTACTGGTAACATATTAGCCAATGCTCAGGGAGTAGGCATACCAGAAATTACTGCCCTAAATCTCAACGTCCAAGCCCAGAATTACAACTTAAAACAGTTACCGATCAATTTTCCTAATCAGGTTGCTGTGGCGGGGAGAGTAGATTTTAATGGTCAAATTACTGGCAAGCTGCCCTTGCCAAATGTAGTAGGGCAAATCAACTTACGAGACTTAGTTGTTCAAGATATTGCTTTTGAGCCGTTGTTAACTGGAAACATCGATTCCGCACAGGGACGCGGGTTGAATTTGAACTTGGCGGGTAATAGCGATCGCCTGGCCTTTAATTTAGATGCCAATAATCGCCCGAAATCTTTCTTAGTAAAATGGCAGCAAGCATCAGCAACAGGTAATGTTCAAGGCAATGATTGGGCGCTCAAAGTTGCAAATTTCCCCTTACAACTATTGAATTTGACTCCGCCACCAATTACTCGCCTGGGTACTGGTAAGATCGCTGGCTTGTTAACTGGAGATTTGCTGTTTAATCAGCAGACATTCGCAGCTACGGGAAATTTAGCGATCGCCGATCCGCAAATTGGCCGGGTTAAAGGCGATCGAATAGCTGCTCAATTCCGCTACAGTAACGGTAAAGCCACACTCGCCAGTAGTGAATTTGTCAAAGGCAAAAGTAGCTACGCCCTTGTCGGTACTTTTGCTCAAACCCCTAAAGGCCCTCAACTACAAGGTAAACTGAACGTCAACCAGGGTGAGATCCAAGATGTTCTAGCTGTAGCACAGGTATTTGATTTACAAAATTTGCAAGGTGGTTCAGCACCAATCTACGGCACAGCAGCGGATCTAACCACCAATCCTCAAGGGTCGCAAAATGAGCCTTTATTAACCCAAATCCAAAGGTTTTCTGAAATTGAAGCTTTGGTGGCAGAACAGGAACAACAGCGACTTGATTCCACTCCCATACCGGATTTGGCAGACTTAAAGGGCACTTTCAACGGGGAAGTTGCTGTAAATACAGCTACAGCCAATGGATTATCAGTGGAATTTAATTTGAATGGACAAAACTTTGCCTGGGGTAAAAAGGAAGAACGAAATCGTTTTTATACTGCCGACAAAGTGATTGCCGAAGGCAACTTTGAAAACGGTGTTTTGAGTTTGCGACCTTTACGGCTCGAATCTCAAAACAGGCTGATTGCCTTCACGGGTAACGTTGGCGGTGATGAACAATCTGGCCAGCTACGAGTAAATAATTTTCCAGTACAAGTACTGAATAATTTTACCAAACTACCAGTTGGAATCACAGGCAATCTTAACGGTACAGCAGCTTTAGCAGGCAGCATTGCTAATCCCCAAGCTAGAGGGGAATTGCAAATCACAGAAGGAATATTAAATCAGAACAAAATAGAGTCAGCGATCGCAAGTTTCAGCTATGCCAACGGACGCTTAAACTTTGGTAGTACTGTAGCAGTTGCTGGGCCAAAACCTGTTGATATTACTGGCAGCATCCCTTATAAATTGCCTTTTGCAACCGTTGCACCAGACAGTGAGCAAATCAGTTTGGATATGAAGTTGGAAAACGAGGGATTAGCACTGTTAAACGCATTGACTAATCAAGTGGTATTTGAGAAAGGTGAAGGAGAAATAGACCTCAAGGTACGCGGAACATTGCAAAAACCCGAAGTAGATGGAATTGCTACTATCAATAATGCTACTTTTTCAGCCCAGGCATTGCCAGGTAAGCTGAGACGTGTCACAGGTAGAGTGCTGTTTAATTTTGACCGCATCTTAGTAGAAAATCTTCAGGGTAGATTTAGCCGTGGGAAAGTAGAAGCTGCTGGAGAAATTCCGATTTTTAACAATGAGAACTTGACTATCCAGAATCCCCTAACCGTTAATCTTGATCAGCTGGCGTTGAATCTCAAGGGGCTTTACTTGGGAGGCGCTAGCGGCAATTTACAGATTACTGGTTCTGCCCTTAACCCGGTAATTGGCGGTAAAGTAAATTTATTTGATGGTCAGGTATTGTTGGCAGAATCTACCGACGCGACTTCATCTGCAAATGGTGGTATTGGCGTATCACCCACAAAAGATAATAAGCAGAGTAAACCTGAAATTGGGAATGGGATGGGAAATGCATTGGCGGCACCCTTGCCGTCAGGCATCGCTAGATTTAATAATCTAGATTTAGAACTAGGTAAAAACGTCCAAATTTCCCGTCCTCCTATTCTCAACTTCCGGGCAACTGGTAATCTCATAGTTAACGGCTCAATCAATCAGCCCGTCCCCGATGGCACTATTCGGTTAGAACAAGGTGGGGTGAATTTATTTACTACGCAATTTAACCTCGCTCGTGGCTATAAACACACCGCAACTTTTAGTCCCTCTCAACCCCGTGACCCCAACTTGGATATACAGCTATTTGCCAAGGTACTGGACGTAACTCAAAGTAATGACTTCAGCCGGGTAAATTCCACAGGTTTATCAGCCTTAGAGAGTGTTCGAGTCGAAGCCACTATCAACGGTCTCGCCAGCAAACTAAATGAAAATCTAGAACTAACAAGCAGTCCGTCACGTAGTCAAACCGAAATTGTTGCTCTTTTAGGAGGTGGTTTTGTAGACACCCAAGGACGTGGCGACAGTACTTTGGGACTGATTAACATCGCAGGTTCAGCGGTGTTCAATAATTTTCAGTCAGCTTTTAACCAAATTGGGAGTACCTTTGGCTTAAGCGAACTGCGGATATTTCCAACCGTTATTTCTGAGAATCCCGAAGCTGGAAGGAGCAGTTCAACTTTGGAATTGGCAGCAGAAGCTGGAGTTGATATTTCTTCCAAGATTTCCGTTTCCAGTATCAAGATTTTGACAACAAATGATCCTTTCCAATGGGGAATTAATTACCGGATAAACGACGAGTTTCGCGTGCGTGCTTCCACTAATTTAACCGATGACAGTCGTGCAGTTGTGGAGTATCAAACGCGATTTTAACTCTGTCTAGGTTTCAGACTTTTTCTTACATCGAACTCAGGTTAAATTAAGTCAATATCAGATTGTGATATTATCGTCCCCCTGCTGATTAATAACTAATCGCAAAATCGATAACCCTAAAATTATCAAAAATAGCACTAAACCAATTGTGCAAGCATAGCTGATTTCCAAATTGGTGAAAGCTTGCTCATATAAATAATAAACAATCGTTTTCGAGCTACTGAGTGGGCCTCCTTGGGTCATAATGTATACTTCTTCAAACACTTTGGTCGCAGAAATAGCCGAAATCACCGCCACTAGTGCTAGATACGGCTTCATCAAAGGTATGGTAATATCCCAATGTTTGCTAATACCATCAGAGCCATCGATCGCAGCAGCTTCGTACACATCAGCAGGAATTGATTGCAACCCCGCTAAATAAATCACCATGTAGTAGCCTAGTCCTTTCCACACGGTGACAGCCATGACACTGGCAAGAGAAATTGGTACAATACCAAAAATTTTTGCTGGGCTAGTTAGCCAAGGAATACCTTCTGGAAAAAGGCCCAAAGCTTTCAGCAACTGATTCAGTAATCCGTTTTCTGCATACAGCCATTTCCAAGCTATTCCCGCAACTACCATTGAAATTACCACTGGGGTGTAGTATGCCGATCTAAACCAATTCATCCCCCGCAGTTTCTGATTTACCAAAATTGCCAGTACTAAGGGAGCAATTACTAAAATTGGTACTACACCCACAAGATATAGAAAAGTGTTTTCCAAGGTTTTCCAAAAAACTGCATCCTTCCAAAGCTTGAGAAAGTTGGCCAAACCTATCCATTGTGGCGGCTGGGCAATATCTTCATAGCTAGTAAAGCTGAGGTAAAACGCTTGCAGTGCAGGCCAAAAGACTGTTAACGCCAAAAGAACTAAGGCGGGTAGTAAAAATAAATAAGGGGTCAGCCGCTGTTTAATGAATATCCAATTTTTAGGTATCAATTGATTCATATAAGGTCTAATAGTTGTTTTTGCTTTCTCAGAATCCTTAAGAAGAATTTAGGGATGTGAGTAGATTTAAGCTTCAATATTCTAAAGGGATATATTTGCGTAGCGCTTCGCGCTTGCCGTTAGCATCGCTAATTAATAACTCAGAGATAAACTGCAATGGAAACTCAGCACAACCCGCCAATTGAACATCAAAATGTCCCCATAAACCACCGTGGACTACATGACTTTTTGTACAGTTCAGATGATGAACACGTTGCCACTGAGGTGAGTATAACTCTTGAATTGGCAAACAATGGTACTGAAATCATTGACCTTGAGGCTTGGTCTGCGGCTGCTCAGAACGCTAAAATTGCAGGTGTTTACGCAGTATTAGACGCAGAACGCCGCACGCAGCACATTGGCTATTCTCGGAATGTGTTGCTTTCCCTAAACGGTCATATTCGGCAAAATGGTCAGCAAAAGTGTGCTTTTGTCCGCGTGCAAGCATTCAAATTCCCGAAGCGTGAAGAAATGGAGGATTTGCGAGATGCGTGGATAGCAGAACTCGAAAGCACACCACCTGGTAATGCAACTGATCGCAGAATGTGGGCTAGCACGGTAGGGGAAGCTGCCAAGGCGGTAATGTCACAGGCGGAACGTCAAGCCTACGAGGAGAAAAAGCTAAAACTACGGAAAGCAATGGCTGACACAACTCTTTCTAAAGAGTCAGAAACAACAGATGCGAGTGAAGCCGAACGTCAGCGTCAACTTGAAGCTGCTGTGAAAAATGATGACTGGAGTGTAATTATCGACGCACAGACACAGGAAACCAAGTCTTAGGATGAGTGTTCAGTCTTCTCGTTATTTTCTCGCTTGGAGACCCCATCCCTTTACAAGATGGGGTCTCCAAGTGTTTAAATGAATGTTTTTGCTGGCTTTGGGGATCTGTCTTAAGGTAGTTTTTTGCCTATAATCACTTTTATCTATCGTTTTGAAAAGAAACAATATTTGCTCCTATCGTTCGACCAGCGTACATTAAAGGTCATCAGGATAAACACAGACCCAAGAGGTGCAATATGAATACATTAAAAAAAGTATCGTCCAACAATGTTGATGCAAAAGTAGTTCAAAAACCTCAAATTGTGGAGATACAGCCAGCAGCCCAAAACACTTCCACAGAACAACTGACTCGCGGACAACGCCTTGCCGATAAATTTGCAACGCAAGTGGGTTCTTGGGGATTTCTGATTGGGCAAAGCGCCGTTTTAGCGGGATGGGTTGGTATCAACGCCATGCCTGGGGTTCCCCACTGGGACGATTCACCGTTCATGATGCTCAACTTAGTATTTTCATTTGCCTCAGCTTACACAGCTCCCATCGTTTTGATGAGTCAAAATCGCCAGTCGGATACCGATCGGAAAAACGCCGAAATTGACCACCAAGTGAATTTGAGAGCTGGACAAAATATTGAACTGCTCCATGAAAAATTGAATGACATACATACTCAACAACTCAACGAACTAACTCAAATAATCAAAGAGCAACAGCGAGTTCTCAGTGAGCTTAAAGTTACTTTAGTGCCTACTTCCAAAGAGACTAAAGAAGTTAAGTTGAGTGTATTTTCAGGACTCCACGCCCAAAGTAACGCCAAATTCCCCAAAGAAACTTCTAGTAATAAACCCTTCGTTAGCGAACAACAACTTGGGGAAAATAACAAAGTTGTTGAAAAACTGATTCGTCAATAAGAGTGAATCACAAATGCTTTTTTTATCGCTGCGATCGCAAGAGAGCCTAAATGTTACTTTACTCTATACATTTCAAGGTTAAAGCTTAGACTCTCTCACTCTTAATCAAAACAGTCCTTTTAGGATTTTAATCAAAAAAAATATTTTATTTTATTAAGCAGCTTCAAAGAATCAAATTATACTTTGTGCGCTTAATTTAAAGCAGGCAAACCCTACAAATTGAATTGAAGATGCTACACTCCACGCTTGCTTAACTTGTCACAAATTGAACATACTTCGCGGCAATGACAACGGCTTTTTCAAAGTCGGCGGGATTCACAATGCCCAAAAGAGAGCGTTCTTCCTCATTCAAAGGTAAGTTTACAGGTTTTCCTACCTCTACAAAAAACTGCTCACCCCCTGCTGGTGTAACCCAAGTCAGCATTTTGGCAGGTTTTGACCCAATGTTCTTAAAAGTATGACATTGACCCTTAGTAAAATTCAGGAAGGTTCCGGGAGTTGCGATGATAGTCTGCTCGTCAATTTGGTACTCAACCTCTCCCTCAAGAATGTAGTGCGCTTCGTTGGTTTGGTCATGAAAGTGGGCTGGTATAGTACTTTGCGGTTGCATCACAGCCTCGAATACGCCATACTCTCCACCTGTATCTTTTCCTGTAGCCAGAATGGTATATAAGTCACCTAGCACTAAATATGTGGAACCCTTACCTGGCGGAACAAACATAGATTTAAAATTGACTGTCATAATAATTACTCTCGTTTATTTATCGTTAGTAAATTAAACTTTGCAATAGTGTTTCACAATTCGTGTCTAATTTAATTGTATTATCAGCAGCTTTTTAGCAACTTATGCAGAAACGTTTACGCACTCGCTAATGGATGACAGCTAATGGTAAAAATCAATTAGCGATTCGCAATTAGCATTATGGCAAATTTTCTCCAACCGCCAAGGTTACGCATTGGTGAGGACACCGAAGAAGAACGACACGCCACTTGGCTAGAACTTTTTTATGATTTGGTGTTTGTAGTTGCTGTTTCTCAACTCGCTCACAATCTCAATGAGGATATCTCGCTATCAGGATGGTTTGGCTTTGTAGTTCTATTTATACCCGTTTGGTGGTCATGGATTGGCACCACATTCTACGCCAACCGCTTTGACAGCGATGATGTGGGACATCGACTGCTGATTTGTATACAAATGCTGACAGCAGCAGCAATGGCTATTAATATCCACCACGGTTTAGGTGAGAGTTCCCCTGGTTTTGCGATTTCCTATGCTCTCGGTCGGGCTGTGCTTGTAATAGAATACGTCCGTGCTGGAAGACATATCTCTTCAGCGCGTCCTTTGACTACTCGCTACGCTATTGGTTTTGCGATCGCAGCCTTTATTTGGTTAATATCAGCATCTGTACCCATTCCTTGGCGGTTCGGATTCTGGACACTGGGAATCATTATTGATTTTGCTACACCCTTAACAGGACATAAGTTTCAGATCGGGTTACTCCCCCACGCCTCCCACTTACCAGAACGTTTCGGGCTATTTACCATTATTGTTTTGGGTGAAGCAATCATTGCAGTAGTCAATGGTGTTTCTGAGCAGAAATGGGATGTTTTAACGGTGATTTCCGCCGTGTTTGGTCTAATTATCGCTTTTAGCTGGTGGTGGGTTTATTTTGATAACTTGGGTGGTAAACCGATTGAGATGGCGCGAACACATGGAAAAGTTGGTGTTGTCAATCTTTGGCTCTACACTCATTTACCGTTAGTGATTGGGATTGCTGCTGCTGGAGTTGGTGTAGAACAAATTTTGTTGAGTAAACCAACTTTAGCACTACCCGATTCCCAGCGATGGCTTATCTGTGGTTCAGTAGCATTATGCTCTCTAGCTGTCAGTATCCTCCACAGATTTGGGGTGATCCGTTATTGCAAAATTCGTTCCCAGTATCGACTTGCGGGTGCAGTTGTGCTGCTAGCGATCGCCATTTTAGGCAAAGGTTTGTTACCTGTTGCAGTCATTACCCTTGTAGCTGTAGTTTCTGCTATCCAAGTCGTTCAAGATTTGTATCAGAGTCGTCCCACTACCCGTTTGGTTGACCCAGAAATCTAGCTCATAACCCAGTGGCGCACAGATAGATGTGCGCCACTACAACATATCTATGTAATTTCTATACAAAAAGCATTTTCTGAAACGCATCTATCTTATGGAGTATTTTATACTAAATATAAATAAATATTTATATAGTTATTTAAGAATAATGTAATCTCAGCATTCAAACTCGACGCTGTAAAGCTGAAAACTCAAGGTATTGCCGTCTATCAGAGGTGACACAACCAAAGGGGGAATGTCAAGGTTAGGAGATGTACCTTTTGGTAGTGAAGTCAAGTAGGTGAAATATTTATTAATATTATTAATAGGAAGTGTAAATTCAGGATCAGGAGTCAGAAAAAATTCTTAATGGCAGGTATTTCGCATCAATCACTAAATTTCTCATCAATGGAACAGAAGATCATGAAAGATCAACAAACATCAGACTCTAAGGAATTCGTCGGAAATCTCAAGAATGGGATTTGGCTGTTTGGACTCTCATCCTGGGTATTCGGCATTACCGATCGCAGTATTGCTTCATTTGCAGATGGCTATCTATCTGCTTTGGATTTGACGCAACTATTCACAGCGGCTACTTTCTTTGTGGCGTGGCTATTTTTGAAACCGACATCCAGAGTTTAAGATAGGCAACTGGTTAGTATCCAGTCACTCTTCACGCTAGTCATGTCAAAATTCGGAAAGTTATCTAAAGGAGAACACTTTTGATCGCCATAAGGGGTGCGCCACAGAATGCATAGATGTTTTTGGATTCAAAACAATCAGGCTAATTCTGAAATTTTACAGAATTAGCCTGATTCCTAGTTTTCATCAATAAACTCAAGTTGCTAGTTATGGAAGAAAACAACAGGAGATAAATATGTAAATTTTTAATCTATAGCAATCGGATTTGATTTATGAAAAAATCTAAGTTTGTGTAGTGTTACAGAAACCGTAACGCACCATCCGAAGATTTTGGTGCGTTAGCCTACGGCATAACACACCCTACATGTATTTCAAAAATTAAATACTAGTCCTATACTTGTGGTAAGTAAATTTTATCTTTTTCCTTTTTAAGTCAGAGTTATAGCTTCTTTTACTTGGGTGTATCCAGAAAAATTTTTCTAATTTTCCGGAATTGGTTATGCTCAGGTGGTAGTCTCTATCAGACTAGCGATTTATACTGAAACTCTATAACTAAACTTTGGGGAATATAACCCCATTTCGGATTAAAAGCCCGGTCTTCATGGCCGGGCTTTTGACAAGGAACTTACAGCAGAATTAAAAAAATGGGGCAACTCTGGAAAATCACAGAATTACCCCAAATTTTAAAAATTAGGAGTTAGGAATTATTCTTAACTCCTAACTACTCATTAAATTAGGCAAACGCAGCAGTTGTCACATCGTTATTTGACAGAATTTCTTGCAACTCTTCGGCGTCTACGGTTTCTTTATCAACTAGCATTTGCGCTAGCTGATCTAGAATGTGGCGGTTGCCCACTAACACTTCTTTAGCGCGTGTATAGGCTACATCTACAAGTTTACGGACTTCTTCATCAATGGCAGCGGCGGTTTCTTCAGAAAAATCACGCTCTGACATGATATCCCGTCCAAGGAACATGTTACCTTGTTGACGACCAAGGGCAACAGGGCCTAAGCGATCGCTCATCCCAAATCGGGTGATCATTTGACGGGCAACACGGGCTACTTGCTGGAGGTCATTAGAAGCACCAGTGGTAACTTCTTCTTCACCAAAGATTAATTCTTCAGCAATTCGACCACCCAAAGCCACAGCCATCTGATTTTCCAGATAAGCGCGGCTGTATAAACCAGTGTCCATCCGGTCTTCGCTGGGGGTAAACCAAGTTAAACCACCTGCACGACCGCGAGGAATGATGCTAATCTTCTGCACAGGATCGTAGTCTGGCATTAAAGCACCAACTAAGGCGTGACCAGCTTCGTGATAAGCAACCAAGGTTTTGCGCTTTTCGCTCATTACCCGGTCTTTTTTCTCTGGGCCAGCTAATACGCGATCAATTGCGTCGTTGATTTCATCCATTGAAATTTCAGTCAAATTCCGGCGTGCTGCCAGAATTGCGGCTTCATTCAGCAGGTTGGATAAATCTGCGCCAGTGAAACCAGGGGTACGACGGGCAATTTTATCCAAGTCCACATCTTTCGCCAAGGTCTTGCCACGGGCGTGTACCTTGAGGATTTCGCTGCGTCCGGCATAGTCGGGACGGTCTACCACAACTTGACGGTCAAAGCGACCTGGACGCAACAGGGCTGCATCTAGGACATCAGGACGGTTGGTAGCAGCAATAATGATGATGCCAGTATTACCTTCAAAGCCGTCCATTTCTGTAAGCAACTGGTTGAGGGTTTGTTCCCGCTCATCGTTACCACCACCTAAACCTGCACCCCTTTGACGACCTACGGCGTCAATTTCATCGATGAAGACGATACAAGGAGCATTGGTCTTAGCTTGTTCAAACAAATCGCGGACGCGGGATGCACCCACACCTACGAACATTTCCACAAATTCTGAACCGGAGATCGAGAAGAAGGGTACACCTGCTTCGCCTGCTACGGCACGAGCTAGGAGGGTTTTACCTGTACCAGGAGGGCCAACTAACAGTACACCTTTAGGAATTTTTGCACCAACGGCGGTAAAGCGATCGGCGTTTTTCAGAAAGTCTACGACTTCGTTTAATTCCAACTTGGCTTGGTCAATACCAGCAACATCGCCAAATGTCACCTGAGTTTGTGGTTCCATTTGGACTCTGGCTTTGGATTTGCCAAAGTTCATCGCTTGGCTGCCTGGGCCACTTTGAGCGCGACGTAGTAAGAAGAATAAGCCAACCAAAAGCAATACAGGGAAAAATAAGCTGCTCAGTGCCTTAAACCAAAATCCTTCGTCGGTTTGGGGCAAAACAGAAATATCAACGCCTTTAGAAGTCAGAGTATTGATCAAGTCTGGATCGTTGACTAAGGTAACAATCCGTTTAGCTGGGTCATATTTGGGTGTAACCAGTGCTGTGGAGCGATCTGCACTCAAACTGACTTTTTCTACTCTGCCTTGTTGAACTTCTTGAATAAAGCGACTGTATCGCCATGTCTCTCTGCTTTGAGGTTGTTTGTCAAAAAATGCTGTTCCCAGCGCAATGACGACAATAAACAGCAACGCGTACAGCCCTGCATTTCTCCATCTTTTATTCACTAAGGTCTATCCTCCCGAATTTTTTGCCCGTTGCTCTAAGCCGGCGCTTTGCGCCATCGCCTAGCGTTTCTGATCACAGAGGTGATTATTAAGAATTATGTTAACTTATCTTAAGATATAACAAATTTGGCGTGGCTGTCATGCTAAAAAAAGCCCTCTTATTTGCTGAAAACTAGGATGGTAGGGATTATATTGTAGCGACCCTGAAGGCTGATAAACGGTATGAATGGGAATAATTTCTACCACACTATTAGTGTAGGCGATCGCTTCAAATCTTTGGACTAACTCCACGCTCCAAGGTTCCTCTCGCACCGACTGCTGGTGGTTTTGCAACCAGTTTAGAAGTTGCGATCGCACAATTCCTGGCAAAATTCCGGCTGTTAAAGGCGGCGTGTACCAACTGCGATCGCACCATCCCCAAAGGTTGCCTGTACTGGTTTCTAGCCAATTTCCTTGGGCATCAACTAATATTACTTCTTGGGCATCGAAGCTAGTTCTTGCCAGCCAAGCACTCAAATAGTTTCCAGTTTTATGAGAGGGGAGAGAGCGAGAAAATTCTGAACTAGCAACGGCACACACAACGCCAGTGTTTTGTTTTTCTGTCAAATTTTGTGGTAGAAATCTGCCAGTTATCCACTCTCGTCCATCGGGAAAGACGGTAATTCTGAGAACGGGGAAGTGTACGAGGAGGATTTGAGCGCCTTGACGCAGACGCTTCCAGTCTGGTTGCTGCCAACCAAAAGTTTGTAGTGAGAAAAGTAGGCGATCGCAGTGTGCTTGCCAATTAGTTAAATTACTATCTAGCGAGTTCTGATAAACCCGCAATGTTGTAAAAACAGTCGCCCCATAAAGTAAACCCGGATCGTTAATATCTAATTCTAGGGTTTGGGAGTAAATTAATTTACCGTCATACCAAAAAATATTATTTGTCACAACCAGATTACTTGTCGCTACAACTCCATTGAAAAGTGATGACTTGTAATGCTCATACGCTGCATGAGATAAAATCTATGAGCGGCAAATCGCTGAACACCAGAATCTAGACTCAGGTGTTCACAGTTATGATTTTTTGCATATTCAATTAGCCACTGAAATAACTGTTGACCATAGCTATGTGACCGTTTCAATTCATCAACAACTAAATCATCAATGTATAAAAACTTCCCCGACGCTAAACACGTAGAAATGCGAAATCCAGTCACTGCTACAGCTTGCTTATCAACTTCCAAGAATGCAAGTTGATATCCTTCTTTCATTTGATATCGAACTTGTTCTACAAACTTAGCCTGCTCAAGGTGAGGGCGCAACTGCGAGATAACAGGAAAACAACCTAATATTTGAAAGTCAGTTTTTGCCAATTGTATTGACATCAGTATTACCTTACTCAATCATGACAAATTTGGAAACAATTAGGCTAATATAATTGGCTATTACACTTCCAGTAAACCAGAATTACTAATAATTTAATCTTTTGGTGGAAATATAATTTTTTGAGTCCCTTCAGGAGTTGTAATTACTTTTCCTCCCAAAGCTTCGATTTCCCTAATTGCTCGTTTAGTAGTTTTCTCATCAACTTGATTATTTAAAACCATTGTCCAGGTAGAAATTTGAGCATATTTACTGTTAGGATTTCGACTCAAAAACTCAGCAGTTCTTTGGGAAGTTTGTGCTATAAACTGACTCTCTGCATCTGAAAAATTACTAGCCCAGCTTGCCGCCATTGCAAAAGATTCTTGGGCAGCTTTAGCGTTGCCTAAAAATAACAACTCATCAACTCCTTTATATCGCCACGCGTAATAAGACTTTTCCGGAACCGAGGGAGATAAAGATTTTAAGCCTTTCTCTGACAATGCGATCGCGCGTTCTGGCATAGCAGCATACAATGAAGTACTGATAGAAAGACTCTGATATGCTGCTAAAAATCGCGGGTCACGTTCTAAAATGACTTCAAAATATTCTGGACTTAAACTGTAACCTGTTTTATCCCGAATTTCATTATCTCCAAAATATTGTAAAAAATTGAGATATACAAAATCTGCTATGAAGTTTTCATAACCAAAACTAGGCATTCTTTGTAGAAAATCAAGACGAAGATTTTCGGATTTTATTTCTTTCTCTAGAGTTTCTAAAGAGGCAGATTGTTTGCTATTTATTAATTTTTGCAATTGGGGGAATTGAATCAACCCTACTCCTAATATACATACACAAGCTACTAAAGGTGTAGTAAAAGCTTGACGATATAGCAACATATTTTTCTTGTCTTTATCAGCATAGTTATATTATTATATACATAGTGCTATAGGAAGAGTTGGCCAGCACTTGCGCCTCTAAGCTTTGCTAGGCAAAATATAAAATAGGTTGACTTAAATAAATTGATTAAAGTTTTAGTACTATATTATACCTATAAAATAAATTTTACTCTGAGATATATTTAGGCTTCTTTGTCTAAAACTAGGATCTAATTTATACAGATTGGAACGAAACGCCCAAAAGCTAATTAAATAATTTTTTCAGAATCACGCGACTGGGGACAACGGGGAAACCCCTACCGCAGTGCTGGACTCTCTGCAACGCAGTGGCTCCAAAATCTAAAATGTATTATTCTTTTTCTAAGATAAATTTGGTTTTGAAAAATTATAACTTTTCTCTAGGAAAAGTTTCTTAGATTATTAAGTTGTTTTGACTTTAGTTACTTTTTTTAAGTAAAAGCCTTAAAAGTTTTGACATCACCTAAAATTGTATTTTGTTTATATTTAAATCTGTAACCTCCAAAATATCATGGTGAATAACACTGTTAGCGAAAACACAGAAATTAACGGTCAAGCTAGCGAAAATGGGGAAAATAATAGTCAATTTAACAAACCAAGTAGTGAATTTAAAAGAAAAGTCAAGAAGCTGAATACAAAGGGAGAAGGATTCAATATTGATGACGTTATTGATGCTATTCAAACAGCAATAGTTGAAGTTGTCGAGTTAGAAATTACCACTTGGGTTCCAGAGTCATCTAATCAGTTTGAAGAACTACAAAGGCAACAAATTGCTAAACCAGGTAATCGAATGTACACCGTAATAAATCTAATTGATGGTGATATAAACAATGAAGTTGGTAGTGAATTTGTTGGTAGTGGCCCATATACAGAACTTCGCGAATTTCATCTAAGTCAAATCAAAGAAAGTCGGGAGATCATGCAAAAAAATATAGAGAGTTTGCAAAAGTTGTATGGATTTATTATAGAAATTATTAAATCTCGTAAAACTTCACAACAATCATTATCCCGTCCATAGTAGTCGTTATTTATTAATAGTCATACTAAAATACCTACAGCAATTTTCGATAATCTGTAGGTTAATTTGCTTTTTTGTTTACTTAAAATTCAGAAGTTATTACTATGTCTAATGATATTCAAAAGCAAGCCAAAGATTTATTAAATAAATTAGTATTGTCTGTAAATGGATTAGTCGATGATATTACAGCTTTAGAAGTGAATACGATGGTTGTGGAGCAAATTACTGGCGCAAAGTTTAATGCTTGGCAAGCATACGAAGAGATTTATTCAATAAATGACAAAGACTACTTTGATGCCAAAGGAATTCCAAATCCAGGCAATTTACCAGAACCAGAAAAAACTCAAGCTCAAGAGCTACGCAAGCGTTATACGAGTTTATTTTCACAACTAGAAAGAGAATATTTTTACATTCTCCTTGAACAAAGTACTGAGACTAGTGAGCCAGACCCCAGGATAATACAATATCAGGAGCGTCTTAAATATGAGGTGGAACATAAAGCAAATATTGTTCCAGATGATCCGGTATATATAAAGCTAGCTCGACCAATATTGCCTGCTCCAGCTCCTGTTGCAGATAAAGAAGATAATAAAAAAAGTTTGCAACAAAGATGGCAAGAGATTGAAGAACTTTTGAATAATGGTAAATTTATTCGGACGCTGCGAAAAATGTCTGAACTTAAAGCTGCACTTAATAGTGGTCAGATTACCAGCGTAGATATTGATATTATTTATGCTCAAACTGTTATGCAGTTAGATGGAGATATTATCAGCCGTTACCATAAAAACCTATTTCAATTACCTGAAGGGGATAGAGATTTAATCTTAAAAATACATCATGAAGGGGTAGTTGCTGGAGAGAAACAGTGGCGTGGAACACTAGATTTCCTGATTGGTATTGTACAAAATATCGCAAAATTATCCCGAAATGAACGCTTATAATACACACACAGATCATCAAGCTAATGTTCAACTCTCTTTCTTTCTGCAAATCCCTGAAAGCACTCCTATTGAACTTGAAATTAAGGTTGAGCCAGGACAGTATACTTTTTATCTCAATAAAGCAGTTTTAAAAAAAATTGAGCAAGCGCGAGAAATAGGCTGTTATCTGTACATTCCGCCAAAATTACTAGCTTATCTTTGGTACTACAACTGCTTTAGCGATGATATTTGCTTTAGTAAAAATATTGTGCAATATAAGAAATTACTAATTACTAAAAAATACTTTAAAATTTTTGAAAATAAACTTTTTGACAATACTTTTATAGTAAATTTTATCAAATTATTGTGGAGTAAATCATTACTAAAAAAATCACCCTTACAGCATGGACTTACTTTTAATTTTTATTATAGAGAAGATACATCAGGTTTATATTTTTGGAAAGAACAAGATATTGTTTTACAAAGTAATGTCTTATTTAATGGCGATATAATTCACAAAATCAGGAATGATTTTATCCAAAATCCTGAGTGTTTAAATATTGTTTATGTACATTATTGGCTTATTGAACAATTACTAAGCTATCTTCGGACTAAATTAAATCTATTATCTTGGGAGCTAGCTTCGCTTTTCCCTGCTACTTTTTTAGCTTGGAAACTATATTTATTACAATCACTTACAGTTATATTATCAATACTTGCTGGGCTAGTAACATCTTTTGTATTTGCTACTATTCGCTATTGGTTTGTTAATCAACTTCCCAGATGGACTTATATCAGATATCAATATCGAAATTGGCTGGCGTGGGGAGTAACTTGTGTCACTCCTAGCATTTTTCTTACTCCCACTGATTTCTTCATTTTGCTGTTTTTGTCACTAATTGGTCCGCTATTACAATGGGTTTTTAGTTTGATACTGGGGCAAGTTGGTAAAGGTTTTATGCGTTGGTTACTAGCTTAAAAATCGGGCATGAGGTATTGAAAAAGAGATTTTCGCGTCAAAGACTGTTTTCATAAAAAGGCTAGTGGTATCGAGGTGTGACAGTATAAGGAAACTGCATATTCAAACAATGTTACCCAGATTAAATCAACCTTTCTAATTACGAATTACATATTACGAACTTTTTTCAATAGTTGCCAACATTGCCCGGCGATCGCCCAATCTTCTTGAGTATGAATAACCAATACCCGTACTGCTGAATCGGGTGTAGCAATATCCTCATCAACAGGCTGCTGTTGATTTTTCTCAAGGTCAAGTTTCAATCCCAAAAAACCAAATGCTTCACAGGCAGCTTGGCGAATTTCTGGAGAGTGTTCACCCACGCCTGCTGTGAACACTAAAGTATCTAATCCCCCCAAACTGGTTAACATTGCACCAATACCACAACGTAGGCGATGTATATAGATATCCCACGCCAGTTGAGCGCGGGAATTACCTTGAGCGATCGCTTTTCTGATCTCACGCATATCGCTAGATACACCCGAAATTCCTTTTAACCCAGAAGCTTTATTTAATAGATAATCCAACCTTTCGACGGAGTAATTGCAGTACTGCAACAAGTAAATCAAAATTCCCGGATCAACTGAACCAGAACGACTACCCATCATTAATCCTTCTAGGGGCGTGAATCCCATAGTGGTATCAATACTGCAACCATTTTTAATTGCTGCTAAAGAGCAGCCATTGCCCAGATGGCAGGTAATTAACCGCTCAGATGCAACATCTCGATCAAGAATTTGGGCAGCACGTTGAGAACAGTATTGGTGACTGATACCATGAAATCCGTAGCGACGAATACCTTGCTCTACCCACTGATATGGGCCGGGATAGATTGCTGCTGCATCGGGTAGAGTGGCATGAAATCCAGTATCAAAAACTGCTACTTGAGTGACATCTTTTAAGATTTTTTCAATTGCTTCTATTCCTTCCACAGCGGCTGGATTATGTTCTGGAGCAAGGTTAGACAGACGAGCGATCGCATTTTTCACATCCCCCGTAATTACCACGCTATCTCGATAATCCTGGCCACCATGTACTATCCGATGCCCTACCACATCGATTTCTGACAACTGATCAATTACCTTGGTAGCACCATGACTAAGGGTATGGAGCATATAGGTGAGGTGTTCCTGTCGGGAGTCACCAGGGATTGATTCTTGCAGCGTTGCACCCGTAGCACTTTTCACCTCAATTTCTGCCACACCCCGATCTTGAGTCCAGTCGATTTTGCCTTCCCAAAGGGGTTGGAGTGCTTGGGTGGGAAAAGTTTCATCTGCAATTTGATACAGACAGCTCTTTTGGCTGCTCGATCCGGCATTCAGCACCAATATTTTCATATAACAACATAAAAACATGATCTCCTTTGATCATGTCATTAAGTCTAGCCTCATGCTTAATTTTCTCAACAATGGATAAGGGTTTCAGAGTATGCGATCGCGAGAAAGTAAAAATACTGCTCCCCCTGCTCCCCCTACTTAAATCGTTATACTAACTGTGGGAGGCTGTTTATCTATCCAGCCTGATTCCATAGTTGTGTTTTTTATAGCTTGCTGCACTATGTCCTTCTTTAAAACCCCGCTGATTGGTTTAAAAGCTGACTCATTTCGTCATCCATTAGACCTGGAAGCTACCAGAACGCTCAAGCAGATACCAGGCATAGATATGTTGGTGCGAAATTGGCTTGGCCCAATGGCAGAGCAGGTTTTCTATGTGGAAAATATTGCCTCTAGTATTCTGGTGGGTGAAAAGCAACTGCCCGATTTATACAAGCTGTTGTTAGACGCCTGTAAAATCCTGGATATAGATCCTCCCCAGTTGTACGTCCGGCAACATCCGGCTCCCAACGCCTATACTTTTGCGGTGCGGGGTAAACAGCCCTTTGTTGTGCTACACACTTCCCTAATTGATATCCTCACACCGGAAGAAATACAGGCAGTAATCGCCCACGAGTTGGGGCATCTCAAGTGCGATCATAGTGTTTATTTGACTCCTGTAAACTTATTAATATTAGCTGCGGCGATCGTGCCCAATGTCGGAACCTTCGTTGCCCAAGCCATACAGGCGCAACTTTTGGAATGGGTACGTTGTGCTGAGTTTACCTGCGATCGCGCCGCATTACTAGCAACCCAAGACCCCAAAGTTGTCATGTCAGTGTTGATGAAGTTGGCAGGTGGTTCTCCCACCTTAGCGCCACAACTGAATCTTGATGCCTTTGTTGCCCAAGCCCGCGCTTACGATGATATTAGTAAGACAGAACTGGGTGAAATGGTCAAAGCTGCTCGTACAGCCCAATTAACCCATCCAGTACCAGTGCTACGGGCGCGAGAAATTGACCGTTGGGCAAGCAGCACAGAATATCAAACTCTGTTGCAAAGTCACGGACTTAAGTCTACTAATAATGAAGTTGCACCCAAAGGCGGGTGGCGCAATTGGTAGAGCTAATGTTCACAACCGCTTTTATACTTTGTTGACGGGAAAGCGAGATCCTTCCCATGCACTAGACATTTCCAGAAATCAAATATGCCTTATCCAGAATTCTTGTAGAGACGTAGCACTGCTATGTCTCTACATTCTTTTTCACCAGAGAGCAAATGCTTTTAGTCAGCGGCTCTAGCCATTTAAAATCTTATCAAGAACGATAAATTGCTGACTACGAACAAAAGTTTTACTTACATTTAATTATGTCTACGTACTTATCCGACGACAATCGCTTTCAACCCATTAACCTTTTTGAGTACGAAAAGTTAGCAACAGGGCGTCTGTCTCAAACGACACTTGATTACTATAGTAGTGGTGCTTGGGACGAAATCACATTGCGAGATAATCGTGCTGCCTTTGAGCGAGTCAAGCTGCGACCTCGGATATTAGTCGATGTGAGCGATCGCAATCTAACTACCTCCATTTTAGGACAACCCCTACAATTACCTTTGTTAATTGCGCCGATGGCTTTTCAATGTCTAGCCCATCCAGACGGAGAAGTTGCCACGGCCATAGCTGCCGCATCAGCTGGTGTGGGTATGGTGTTAAGTACAATGGCAACAAAGAGCATTGAAGAAGTAGCGACTGCATGTAATCAGTTTCCAGATTCTCTGCGATGGTTCCAGCTTTACATTCATAAAGATCGGGGATTGACTCGTGCTTTGGTGGAAAAAGCGTATAAAGCAGGCTACAAAGCACTTTGTCTCACTGTAGATGCACCTGTTCTCGGACAGCGAGAGAGAGATAAACGTAACGAGTTTGCCTTACCCCTAGACTTACATCTGGCTAATCTTGCCACCATCTCAGGACTAGATATTTCCCATGAAAAAGGCGAATCTGGGCTATTTACCTATTTTGCCCAACAGCTAAACCCAGCAGTAACTTGGCACGATTTGGAGTGGTTGCAGTCTTTATCTCCACTGCCTTTAGTCATCAAAGGAATTTTACGCCCAGATGATGCTGTTCGGGCTGTAGAATATGGAGCCAAAGCAATTGTTGTTTCTAATCATGGTGGCAGACAACTCGATGGTGCGATCGCTTCTTTAGATGCTCTAGCTGAAATAGTAGCAGCAGTGGATGGTAAAGTAGAAGTCCTATTGGATGGAGGCATTCGTAGGGGTACAGACATTCTCAAAGCTCTGGCATTAGGAGCAAAAGCAGTACTGATCGGACGACCTATTTTGTGGGGGCTAGCGGTAGCAGGACAAATCGGCGTATCTCATGTCATCTCACTCCTAGAAGATGAGTTAAATGTGGGAATGGCACTTAGCGGCTGTGCCAAACTACAGGATATTGACCCTAGTTTATTGACCCTGCCACGCCTTTAAGCCGGAGAATTATTAGAGCTATTATTCCAGCAAAACTTGGAAAATTAATTTTTAGGCTTGTTACAAAATCACTTAATTAGAGTATACTAGTAAAGATTGGATATAAGGGCGGGTGGCGAAATTGGTAGACGCACCACACTCAAAATGTGGCGGCCTTGCGGTCATAGGAGTTCGATTCTCCTCCTGCCCACTAGCAAACAAGTGTTAGAGAGGTTAAAAACTTATGCGCCTGAAAAGATGGGAATCTCCCCGTAAAGAAGGCAGGAATGACAAAGGTAGAGGTGGTTCTGCCAGGAAGCGCCAACTCAAAAAGCAAAGGCAAATGTTACGACAAAGACTCAAGGAAAATAACAAAGCAGATAATAACAAAAATAATAGAGTGGGGGAAGATAAGTTTATCTTCCCCTTATTTTTTGGCCTTTTATTTCAGAAAAAAATAAAAATTTAGGTATTTTTCAATACATAGACTAAATTACATTTGTAATAAATTTGGAAAGTTATAAGAAAAAAATATTAGCCATTCTTTAAAAGATACTAATTTGAATTAAACCTCTTAAACGAATATTTACGTATCAAAATCGGCAGACTGAGCGTCTGACATTTTACTTTGCTACGTAAATAGTCTAAGTTATAAATGCTACTTTTAAAAATCAATATCTATAGGAATTTCTTGCAATTGTAATGCTTGCATGAACCAATCAAAAATTAATTATGAAGGAAGTATGAATTTTGTCAACCAGCGTCTGAAATCCCTAGCTTAAAACAGTAAGCTAGGACACAACAGGAAATAATTATAGTGTTAGCGATTAAGCTAAAAGTATATTAAGAACGCAATTGCACCTCCATGTGTTAACTTCCAACGATGACACAAGCCTACAAACAGTCAGGAGTAATCCAATCCGAATTATTGAATATTCGGAATGGTATAGGTAATCTACGGATTTTTTTCTTGGACACAGGAGTTATTGATGGTGGCGAGAGTGCTTCTACCTACTAAAAAAGTGCTTGATTTTCCTATTACTGCTTTACGCTTTGACGAGCAGATACAGACAATACTTAAATGGGCAAGTAGGCGTGAGAGTAAAACTGTATATGTAGCCAATGTACACATGCTCATTGAAGCTCATTGGAATCCAGAGTTTGCCACCGTATTGCGAAATGCAGATATAGTTACTCCTGATGGTATGCCTCTCGTATGGATGATGCGAAAAATGGGAGCGCTTTACCAAGACCGTGTGGCAGGGATGGATATTTTCTTAGCATTGTGTCAGCTAACTCAAACACAAAATCTTAGTATTTTCTTTGTGGGTTCCCAAACAGAAATTCTTTCTAGAATGGGAAAAAGGTTAGAGCAGGAATTTCCACAGATGAAGATTGCGGCGATGGAACCTTTACCCTTTCGTCCCCTGACTGAAACTGAGGACGCAGCTTTGATTCAAAAGATTAATTCTAGTGGTGCTAGCGCCGTCTTAGTGTCTTTGGGATGCCCCAAACAGGAGAATTGGATAGCTCAACATAAGGGTAAAATACAAGCTGTAATGATTGGGTTGGGTGGAGTTTTCCCTGTTTATGCAGGAATTCATAAGCGTGCACCCCGCATAGTTCGAGACTTAGGACTTGAATGGCTGTATCGATGGATTCAAGAACCACGCCGACTTTGTGGTCGCTATGCTAAAACCATTCCACTATTTATATGGCTCGCTACTAAGCAACTACTATCATCAAGTCGTATAGCAGCTGTCTTCCTTCAAGAAACTGGAGATTAAAGAAAAGGAATATGTGTTCTGTAGAGCACAACATTGTTGATAATATGTCAACTGTAATCATCGAAAAAATTCAAAAAATTATGTTATTTTAACAAAACAATTATCAAAGTGATATTCCATCCAAAGCTTAAAAATTTAAGCAACAAGCATTTTGTATAAAAATCCAATAGGTTCATCAATAAATTTTCTCTTAAAAGTACCTTGAATGGTTACCAATTTGCAAAAAGATTGTGGTAGACTCTTTTAGAAGTAATTACTTAACATAAAGATTTTTTTTCGTAATCTTACACTAATCATTGTTATATAGACTTTATACGCCATTTTTGCAGTAGAAACCTTTAATGGTAATCAGAACTTAAAAAAATAGGGTGAGACTAAGTGGCGTTAAAAAATAATCCAGCGACCTAAAGCTGGGAGCATCAAAACTACATCTACTTTAGATTCTTTTATCGGTAAACTCTTAATGGAATCACCTCAAAACTCATCAAATTTACGAGAAAAAGCTGTTAAAAGCGTATTTTGGACTGCTATTGAAAGTTGGGGACGCCAAGCAATCTCTTTAGTTGTTTTCTTTATTCTAGCTCGTTTACTTAGTCCAGAAACTTTTGGTTTAATTGCTCTAGCTTATGTTTTTATTGAATTTGTACAAATTTTTGTTGACCAAGGATTCTCTGTAGCGATTATCCAGCGTCAGGAGATAGATGCAGAGCACTTAGACACTGCATTCTGGACAACTTTAGGAATTAGTATACTCTTGACCGTCTTAAGTATTGCTGGCGCTGGATTAGCAGCTGATTTATTTAAACAACCCCAGTTAATACCAATTATTCAATGCTTATCTATAAGCTTTGCGCTTAGTGGATTGAGCAGTGTGCAGCAAGCGATTCTGGAACGTCGGTTCGCTTTTAAAAGTTTAGCAATACGCTCACTATTAGCAGTGATCGTAGGCGGTATAGTTGGCGTAGTGATGGCTTTTTTACACTTTGGCGTTTGGAGTCTTGTAGGTCAACAAATATCCAGTAGTTTAGTGCAGGTTTTAGTCTTATGGCGAGTTAGCGATTGGCGACCAGGATTCAAATTTTCTGCCATACATGCTAAAGAACTTTTTACCTTTGGAATTAATATATCTGCGTTTAATATAATTAACTTTTTCAATCGCCGAGCCGATGACTTACTAATTGGCTACTTTTTAGGACTAGTCGCATTAGGTTATTACTCGGTTGCTTACAAATTGCTTCAAGTAATGATGCAAGTTTTGATCGCTACTACAACTAAGGTTGCACTACCAATATTTTCTCGGTTACAGGGAGAACCAGAACGGTTACTAAATGCTTTCTATAGTGCTACTCAGTTCACAAGTCTCCTTGTGTTTCCAGTATTTCTGTGTGTACCAGTGTTGGCAACTGAATTTATAAAAGTCTTTTTTGGCGAACAGTGGGTTCAGAGCATTCCAGTATTACAAATACTATCGCTTATAGGTCCTATTCACCTAATTTTCTTCTATAATAATTCTGTAATTCTGGCACTAGGTAAACCTTCATGGAGGCTATGGATACAAGTGATAAATACAGTTACTAATGTCGTCGCTTTTGCTCTGGTAGTCAAATGGGGCATCGTAGCTGTTGCATCTGCTTATGTAGTTCGTGGTTACGTGCTCTTACCTATTTCGTTATTAGCTATAAACAAAATTATTAAAATTAATTTAACTAATTATCTGCGTTTATATATAGTACCTTTAGTAGCTTCTGTAGCAATGGTTGCAACTATATTAGCGACTAAATACTTCTTGGGAACATTTCTCGAAGCATGGATGTTACTAGCTACTTCATTGTTATTTGGTATTTTTATTTATATTTTTATTTTATCAGTAATATCGCCAAAGCTTTTCAGAAAGGTACTTGACTTAGCAGAAAGTTTGAATATCAAAATAAAAAAGAAAGTGTAAGCTGTATTATGTATAAATAATCAAGTAATTAAGTTTTTTAAATTTTCTAAATTAATTCAATTTAGTTAGATTATGATAATTTATATTAAAAAAACAGATTTATTCAAACTTATAAAATTAGTTAGCAAAAAATGTTAGCTGTCATAATTAACGCCATACTCATAGTTTAGTTTATCAGAGATAGGAAAGATGAAAATCGGAATTCTAACTTTTCACCACGTAGACAATTACGGAGCAACATTGCAAGCTTATGCTCTCTGGAATTTTCTTAACAGCCAAGGGTATGATGTTGAAATAATAGATTATCGACCTCTTAAGATAGCATGGATATATTTTAGGCCTTTACTTCCTATCAAAAGGGTAAGATTTAGCATTAATGAAAGTAAAAAAGAAATTAAAAAAATTCGGTTTAATGAAAAATATTTAATCTATATTTCAAGAGCTTGGAAAATGAGACGATTTCTACTTTCTAATGTTAAGTTAAGCAACAGAAAAGTTTATGATAAAAAAGCTTTGAAATACTATCATGACAAATACGATCTAATAATATGTGGCAGTGACCAAATATGGTGTCTAGATTCTTTTAGAGGATATAATTCTTCTTTCTTTTTGGATTTTGTTAACAATAAAACTACTCGTAAGATAAGCTATGCAGCAAGTTTTGGTAACACCATAAAATTAGGAAATTATCATCAAGAAATATCTACCTTAATTAATCAGTTTCAAAGTATTTCAGTTCGTGATTCTAATAGTTTAAAAATTATTAGCAATGAATGCAACAAAGAAGCTGTAAAGGTTTTAGATCCTACTTTTCTAATTAAGTATGATGCACTTAAAAGTCTTCCCAAAACACAAGATAAATATCTTTTGTTATATATTCAAGCTGATATAGAACCAGAAGAAGAAAATTTTATTAAATTACTGGCAAAAGAGAAAAACCTCACTATAATTTCAGTTGGTAAATATAATCCATTGGCACAAATAAATTTAGAAGCTGCGAGTCCAAAAGAATGGATTGGATTATATAGCCAAGCATCTTACATCGTAACTAATACTTATCACGGTGCTGTGTTTTCCATTATATTTAAAAAACTTTTTAACGTATTTGTTCCTAATGATAAATCGAACAAAGTAACAGATTTACTTAATGATTTAGGTTTGGTAAATCGGATATTCTCGGATAAACTAAAATCTCAAATACTGAACAACCAAATCTTTGATATTGATTATGAAGCAGTATCTGAAATCCTAGAATCAAAAATCATAGAATCCAAAAATTATTTAGTTGAAGCGATTTTACAAGGAGTAGTTGATAATCGAACGTAACGCTGAATGCAATAAGGAGTAGAAAGGGTTAAGATGTCTAATTTGAAGATTGAGTCTTTAACATCAAACAGTCTTTCACACTATAGAACTCAACATCACTTTGAGCGAGTAGGAGAGATTAATAGTGTAGATGACCTTCAGAAGTACTGTAACTGGGCCAAAGAAAACAAAGTAAATGTTTACATAATTGGAAATGGCTCTAACACGTTGTTTGTGAGAAAGAATATCCAATCATTGATATTGAAAAATAAACTGCCTAAGTACACAAATCCTCTACCTGAAAATAGACTAGAAGTATCCTCTTCTGTTTCAGTTATGGAAGTACTAAAGTACTGTTACCAAAACTCCATGAATTCTTTTTATTATCTTGCGTCTGTACCGGCAACTATTGGTGGTGCATTAGCAATGAATGCTGGTAGAGGAAGACAACATGAATGTACAATATATGACTTTGTTGAAAGTGTAACTTTCTTTGAGGATGGATGTGTAAAAACACTTCAAAATAGTCAAATTGCCCGAGATTATCGTGAAACTATATTTACTGGTATGCACTCGAAACTTATATTGAGTGCAGTTTTCAAGTTTGAACGTACAGAATTTACCGAAAATCCTCTAATTTCAAGACAAATTTGGGCAAAAGAACATCAAGATAATACAGCACCTAACTGTGGATCGGTATTCAAAACTGCTAATTATCGCATACTTCAAAAGCTCAGAGGTATGTCTATAGGTAAAGCTATGTTTTCTACTAAAACGAGTAACTGGATACTCAGTAAATCCCAAAATAGTTATTCAATAATTATACTGATTAAAATAGCTAAAATTTTCCATTTTCTAACTAGACAAAAAATAGCTCTCGAACTAATTACAATTGATTAATTATTTGCTTGTCAAAAACACTATAAAATTCCTGAAGTGGGAGTTTTTTTATCAGAACAGTTACAGGCAAAAGTGTAGAATACTGTTTATTCTTGACAGGCTCAAGAAATGGCATTTTTGTAAAGTACATATCTAAAAAAAATTGATAAATCCCGTTAAAAAAAGGCTTTTGGAGAAATTTGACCACTGCTAAATCTTGATTTTCTTTAGCAGTAAAATACTTGATTAGGCCTTCTGCGTTACTTTTGTCACAAGCAACGTTGAAACGGTGTAGACCTAGATATAGCTGTAGCCTAATGATATTAGGACATAGATTATAAAAATCCTTGTAGTCTGTGCGCGATCTCCAATAGCTAAACCCTATAGTTATGACTTCCAGCAAAAGGTGAACTAAGCGATTGAATTGGATGGTCTCAAGAAAAGCAAAGCAAGTGAACTGTTCAACATCAGTTGCAACAAGATTAATCTATGGTTCCAGCGCAAAGCCAAAAAGGAACATGTACGCTCACTGTCGAAGCAAGGGACAAAAGATCGCCGATAGGGAAAAGTTTTGGGCGTTTGTGAACGAGCGCGGAGATAAGATCGAAGCGAAGATAGGGCAACTGTGGGAAGACGAGATTAGTAAGCGCAGGATTTCACGGGCATTGCAGAAGATTGGATTTACGACCCCAAGGCGTTCACCATCAGGTAAAGCAGATTTTAGATGCAAAGGAATTGCGATCGCAAAATTTAGTGCCTTAACCACGAAGATTCAAGAGTTCACCCCAAACTGATGAAAGAGGCTAAGTGCAAGCATTCCGACCAATCAATATCTTGCTGTAAAAACCCATTATCTGAAATCAACTATTAAAGTACTTGACATTAACCCAGGATTAACTGCTATATTAACTAGAGTAAAGTTGTTGGGGCGTAGCCAAGTGGTAAGGCAGCGGGTTTTGGTCCCGCCATCCCTAGGTTCGAATCCTAGCGCCCCAGTAAATCTAAAAGACAGGCTGTTATGCCTGTCTTTTAGAGTATTTAATTACATTTTCAAGATGCATCTCAATACATCTGACTCTGTAAATGTTATTTGTCAGGCGATTTAAGAGCTTGATCCAGAGTTTGCCGAGCCTGTTCTGCTTTAGATCGCGCTTCCTGGTAACGCACATTAGCTTGGGCAAAATTCTTGAGAACTTTAAAACCTTCCTTGAGTCGAGTAATTTCCTCTTCCGTCACGGACTCGTCGGTGAACAAAACATCAACCGCTTTGCGAATTTCTAGCGCTTCAGCTCGTGATTCCTGAACTTTCAGCTTGAGCGTGGCCAGGTTACTCAGAACCTGGACAGCTTGTGTAATCGTATCCTCACCGCTAGCAGTATCAATAGTTGACTCTTTAACCTCAATTAATTGTTGAGGGCCAAATCCTTCTTCCAGTTCCGTGGGTAGCTTACCTGCATCCATCAGCTCCATCAGCTGATCCATTGCTTTATCACGAGCTTTGGCTGAATCTTTTCCAGAAACAGTAAGGATAATTTCTGGGCTTTGAGCGAGAGTGTACTGAACCATATTTGAGCAGAAAATTTGCTGGTTAACCAAGCTGAGGGAAACAATTATAACATACTGGGCGTAAGGTCATTTGTTGGTTTATCGACTTGGTGTCGGTTTGCCAAATTCATGTGATTTATATATATATTTCATGATTTCATGCTTTAATCCTGGGCCTGCCAAGTCGCTCAAAATAAAACTTTATACTTAATAAAAGGGGAATAAGTTTCAACAGGAGGCGAGAGCAATGGCTCCTAGTCCCACCATCATGCAAGCTGTGGAACAACTGGGTTACCGTGTCACCGTTGGTGATGTGGCAACTCAGGCAGGATTGAACGTCGCTGAAGCTAACCAAAGTTTGTTAGCCCTGGCATCTGATGCTGGGGGACATTTGCAAGTAGCGGATTCAGGTGATATAGTTTACCTTTTTCCACAAAACTTTCGAGCAATTTTGCGTAATAAATACTTTCGGCTCCGATTGCAAGAATGGTGGAAAAAAGTCTGGAGTGTTCTGTTTTACCTGATTCGCATTTCTTTTGGAATTTTCTTAACTGTTTCCATTGCCCTGATAACTGTTACCATCTTCATTATCATTACCTCTCTCAATTCAGACCGTGACGGCGACAATCGGGGCAGTAATTTTGGCGGTGGGGGGTTCTTCTATTTTCCAAATTTATTCTGGTATCTTACCCCAAATTATGACACTCACTACCAGGAACGGCGACGTGAAAGCCGAGAAGAAAGCAATCTAAATTTCTTTGAAGCTGTGTTTTCGTTTTTGTTTGGCGATGGTAATCCTAATGCCAACTTAGAAGAACGTCGCTGGCAAGAAATTGCTACAGTGATTCGGATTAACCGTGGCGCAGTGGTAGCAGAACAAATTGCCCCATATTTGGATGATATTGGCGAGGGATATACAAGAGAGTACGAAGATTATATGTTGCCTGTTCTGATGCGATTTAATGGGCAACCGACGGTAAGTTCAGAAGGGCAAATTGTTTATTACTTCCCAGAGTTGCAGGTGAGTGCAACTAAAAAGCGCCGTCATGCAATATCAGATCACTTGGAGGAATTTCCCTGGCGTTTTAGTGCCGCCAGTTCTGGGCAAATTATGCTGAGTGCCGGCTTGGGGGTACTAAATTTTGTTGGTGCTTTAGTGCTGGGAAGTTTGTTGAGAGATGGCACAGTAGCCGTCCAATTAGGTGGACTGGTAGCTTTTGTCCAAGGAATTTATTGGTTGCTATTGGCTTACGGAGGAGGTTTTTTAAGCATACCGTTATTGCGTTATTTCTGGATTCGGTGGCGTAATCGCAAAATAGGCGATCGCAACCGCGATCGCCTTTCCAGAGCAAGGCTATTGGCAAGTCCTGATGCACCTTTGCAACAAAAAATCGACTATGCCCAACAATTTGCGACAGAAAAAGTCATCCGCAACGAAGATTTAGTCTATTCTAGCGAAACTGACTTACTCGACCAGGAAGTTGAGCGTTCTGCACAAATTGACGCTGAATGGCAAAAACGCTTGGAACGCGGGAGTGGAGAATAGGAGCAAAGGAGTAGAGGAGCAGGGGAGGCAGGGGGAGCAGAGGAAGAAGAACTATTGATCCCTGCCCAATACCCAATACAACTCTTGGAGAGGCTGCGCCCTAAGCGTAGCTATGCCGCAGGCTTTACGGCTCCGCTCAGTACAAGTGCCCCATGCCCAGTCCCTGATTACTTCGCCTGAATTGGTGTTAGGGCTACACCTTGATAATAATGTCCCAAAATTTGCAGGTGGTTTACTCCTTGCCGAGCCAGATTGTACGCCCCCCACTGACTCATGCCTAAACCATGACCGAAGCCAAGCCCTTGCAGTACAAAACTACCATCGGCTCCCTTGGCGACGCTAAAGCGGGTACTTTTTAACTTAAGGGCTGTTCGCACTTCCTCGCCTTGTAGCACCTTTGTACCCTTGTTGCCGACAATTTTCAAGACTTTAACACTGCGGAAAGGTGAGTATGTTTCTGGAATCATCGCCGTCACACTGCCTACCTCAGGAAATTTAGCGCTAATCTCACTGGGCGAGAAGGTTTTCACCCAATTACACTCGCGGACATTTTGATCGTAGTCTTGAACAGCACGCAGGTAAGGGAGGGTATTCCCCCAAACATCTTCGACGTTTTCGGTGTGTCCTCCAGAACAAGCGTGGAAGACTGAGAGAATAATTCGGTTTTTGTAAGTTAGGACCTGACCTAGTGTGGAATCCACTGCGGCATAAGTGGCAGGAGATTCACTGATGACCCCTTTGTAAATTTGCCAGCGATCTGGGGTATTGCCTAAATCGTAAACGGGATTATTTCGTTGTTTTTCTCGTTCGTAGAGGGCATAGGTGCGGGCTGCGATCGCTTGGGCTTTTAAAGCTTCTTGGGGCCAGCTAGCATCCATTTCGCCACCGAGAACACTGTAGAGATACTCTTGGTCATCAACCCAGTTAACAGCGGTTAAGCCTTTGTCTGTGGGGACAACCAGAGTTCTGCCCCGATACCAGCGATCGCCAATATAAACAAATCCTTTACCAGTTGGCTCAATCCAAAATAAACCAGACTGCCATTTATCTAAAGCAACTCCACCAGGAACGGACTGGGCATAATATGCACTCATCGCTGGTAACTGTCCGAGAGTCCGGCCAGTACTATCCTTGACGATCCCAGTGGTGGAACTGCCCACTTTTACCTGATTAACTCCCTTCTCAATTGCCACGCGCAGGATTACTGATGCTTGAGCGGGAGCAACCAAAGCTATCCACAACAAGACACCGACCCACCAATGACGTACTTTAATCTGGGAAAATAAAGAGCCTAAATAAAGTTGGAATTTCATGCTGATCATCTAATCACACTAGTATCTAATTGACGCTCTAGATTATGGCGTCTACTACTTTAAGATGAGACACTTCTCCAACGCAGGAGGTTGCCACCTCCTACTAATTATGCATTTTGCTTTAGCTATAAGGTAGAAATCAGGTGAAGGGGGCAGGAGGTAAGAGGTTGGAATTTATATGAGACTTCAACCCCATTAATTGCAAGCCACTTAATCGGAGATTTTTCTTCTCTGCCTCTTTCCAATGCCCAGTGCCCAATGCCCCCTACTTCTTCACTCTACGATGCCAATACCTTTTGAGAATTGCTCACTTCGTTAGCAATAATTCCAATTAAATTCAACTTACTCAAAATTTCTGTTGCTTGAGTCAGTTCAGTTCGAGTCACTTTCCCCATGCGCTCTACCATCACAATACCATTGCAAAAAGATGCCACAATCCTGGCATCAACCGTGCCTAAAATAGGTGGAGCATCTATCAGTACTAGGTCATAACTTTGCTCAAACAACTCTATTAGTTCTTTCATCCGTTGAGAACTGAGCAACTTCACCGTGTCTTCTGGTTCCGGCCCAGCAGTCAAAATATCAATGGAGGGGTGAATGGGCTGGATGTAATCTTGAAAATCAGTAGTTGTCTCATCAACTAATAACAAAGATAATCCCCAGTCATTGGATAGTTCCAAGATTTTGTGCAGGCTCGGATTCTGCAAATTAGCATCAATCACTAATACTCGTCGATGCATCCGGGTAGCGCTAGCTACAAGCCCTAAGACTAAGGTTGTCTTCCCTTCTCCTGGTAGTGCTGAAGTAAACATCAGCGACTTGAAGGGTAAGGGATATTTTAATATTTGAATATTTTGGTAGATCATGTCCAAGGTTTCATGGACAGGCAATTTAGTACTGGCTTCTATTACAGAAGAATCTGAGCTTCGCCGCCCATTCCAAGGCAGTCCCAGCCGCGGCTTTTTGACGCCACGCGATGGTAGTTTTGGTACTGACCCTAGTACACGTAGGTTCGTCAGTTTCTTTAAATCTCCGGCACTATAAATAGCGTCATTAAATTTTTCTAAAATTAGGGCTGCTAAGATACCTAAAATCGGCCCAATTACGGCTCCTCCAACCAAAAGTAATAATCTGTTGTTCCCCATATAAGTTCCTGGAGAAGGTTCTGCCAAAACTTGCCAGTTATATCCTTCCTGAGAAATTTTCAGTCCCAAGGACTGTTGCGCCTGGAGTAGTTGTTCAAGGCTTTTGCGACTAGTTTCTACCTTTGGCAGCAAACGATTATACTCTGCTATTAAACTTGGGTATTTGTTTAGCTCAGAGCGGATTCGCTGTTCTGACTCGGCTAGATTCTTTTCATTGGCAGTTAGTCCTAAAACAGTTGTCTGTACCAAAATAAACTCATCTAATAGCGTTGGATCAACCCCTACCATTTGTCCTTGGAATAGCGGTTTTTCCTTACTGCTATTAGTAATAATTTTCACCTCTTGTCGTAATAGCGACAGTTGACTTTGGCGTTGCTGCTTTAGTTTTTGTACCGATGGGTAATCGTCTGTATAGCGGAGTCGCTCCTTAGCCAACGCTAGTTCAGTCTTTTGAATTTCACTTAATAATGCTTGATAGCGGCTTGACTGATTTAAACGAGAATAAATTAGTGTATTCTGCTGAGACGAAGTCGCTATTAGTTGCTCTAGGTTATCGTAGCGAGCGTTTACATCTTGAAGGTTTGCACGAGTGGTTTGTAGCTGTTGTTGAATATCGGCTAGAGATTCTAGCAAAATTTTACTTTGGACTTGGGGATCGAGTAATTTATGTTTCTTGCGAAACTGTTCCAAATTTTTATCAGCTTTACTCACTTCTTTTTTTATCTCAGGTAGGCGAGCATTTACAAAAGCCATTCCCTGATTCAAACGTTCTTTTTGTTGATCTTTGTTGTACTTTTGATAGACTTTTTGTAGAGATTGAAGTACTCTTTGTGCTTTGACTGGATCGCCATCCGTGAAAGAAACTTTAAATACTTGATTAAAAACTTTATTAGCTCCTATACCTCCCTCTTCTGGTGTCACTTGTAAAGGTGCTTTTTTGTTCTGTTCTGTTTGGCCATTAATATCCCCTAAGGTAATATCAGGATAATCAGAATGAAGTAAATCTACGGCTTTCTGAAGCAACTTAGAACTCAGCATGAGTTTCATCTGAGTAGTGGAATCAACAACTTGAGAATTGGAATCAGTAACCTGAGTATCTGCCCCTACTGGGATATTATTTGATTGTGCCCCTTCAGATAAATTAGAATTCACCAATATCTGCATATTGCTCTGGTAAGTAGGTTTGGCAATTACAGCCAGGAGGCTAGCAGCTGACATAACTACACAGGAAACCCCAAAGATCAGAAGGCGTCGACGAAGCAAAATAGTAGATAATTGTCTGATGTCATCTGCACTTTGTGCTGAAGTAGTAACCTGTTGCTCTTGATTCAGACTAGTCTTAGCCACTATCAAACTCCTCTAATATCGAAACACTATATTTATTTGGAAGATTTATGAAAAATGTGAAATGATTTTTTTACACCTAATAGCCGCAATAGCATACTTAATTTTTCTTCCAACAATGACAAGCTCACTTGGCACAATATTATGCCAACTGGCGCTTTCATGTTCATCAATTCATGCATATAAATTCTTAATCAGTGTTGGAAGAATAAATTTTTAATAAAAATTTTATTTAAGTAAGAAAAATCTTGACGAAAAATTAATTATTTTTCCTAAGTATTTGAGTAAAAAATTCTTTGATTCCCGACATTTTTATATATTAAAGTTCTTTTGGTAACTTGTAATCTAAAAAACAGATTAAGAAAAATATTTAAACCATACTATTTGTATATTATTGATACACTTAGTTAACCGTAAATTGTTGGTTAACTAGTTGACTTACTCGCAAAACTCAACTGCTGTCTATTTGCTGGACGTTATGATTGGGACTACTAAACTCCAAAATAGAGCCTGGTTAATTTTAGATTTTAGATTAGAAGGGTTCAATAAGAAATCTAAAATCTAAAATCGTCCGACTGAGCGTAGTGTTCTGCAAGAAAGTCCAAAATTTAAACGCTTACCTTGGTTAACTCTACTTCCCGTCGCCTGGGTACTTCATGAATCATGAAATCGTAGGCCATATCAGTACGGGGAAAAATAGCACGGGCTTCCTTGAGGAGATCCTTCAACTCCAAGGTGTTTCCGGGAGCATAGCGGGGACTAAAATGACTCATAATCAGTCGATGTGCTCCAGCGGCTAAAGCTGTTTGCGCTGCCATTGTGGTTGTGGAATGCAATCGCTGAAAAGCCATGTCTGCATCTTGATGGGCAAAAGTTGCTTCGTGAATTAAAACATCTGCATCATGAGCTAATTCCACTGCACCATCACAATAAATTGTGTCTGTACAATAGGCAATCTTTCGACCAATTTCTGTAGGGCCGCATAATTGAGTGCCATCAATCACCCGTCCATCAGCAAGGGTAACTGTTTCACCGCGCTTGAGTTGACCGTAAATCCGACCAGGAGGAATTTGCAACGCCTTGGCTTTTTCTATATCAAAGCGTCCCGATCGGTCTTTTTCGGCTACGCGGTAGCCAAAAGCTGTAATCCGGTGATGTAAATTACCGCAGCTAACGGTGAAGTCCTCGTCTTCATAAATTACCCCTGGACGGATAGCGTGAACTTTGATTGGATAAGAAAAGTGCGTGTAGGAGTAACGTGAAGCGGATTGAATGTAATCATTTAATCCAGGTGGCCCATAGATATCAATTCGCTCCACATTGCCAGCCAAGCCGCAAGTAGCAAGAAGTCCCATCAAGCCAAAGATGTGGTCGCCGTGCATGTGGGTGATAAAAATTCGGGAGAGTTGACTGATTTTCAGTTCACTCCGCATAATTTGATGCTGGGTGCCTTCGCCACAATCAAATAACCATAGTTCTGCTCTTTGGGGTAATCTCAGAGCGACACTGGAAACATTGCGCGATCGCGTGGGTACACCGGAACTCGTCCCTAAGAATGTTATCTGCACAGTGTTCTTTAGTCTTCCTATTGCTCAATTTGCAGCTCTGTTTTCTATAGTGGCACGGTTAATGAGCAAAATATTTAGGACTTAGGCAGGTCAATGAAAAAGTAGGGGATTGGGGAACTCGGGGCCCCTCTGGGGATAAGGGGCAATGGGGATTGAGTATGTGGAAGAGAACAAGGGGAAAGGCTTGTTAAAAATTCTCACTCAATATCTTATTATCTGTGTTATTACTGCGCTTATTCGGAGTAATTATGTAATAAAAAGTTCAAGTTAGTACTTGATTGCCCCAAAAAGCTAGTTGGCTTTTAAGAGTGCTGATATGGATAACATGACGTTCCATTAAGGTTTTTAGTTGTCGTGCCCTTGCAGTATAAATTTGTTTATAGGCTAGTGCCTGACGAACCTGTTCTTCGTTGGAGTTGCTTAAGGCAATTTGCATTTGTTTTTCGCAAGCGATCGCAAGAGCTTGGACTTTTTCGTAATCTCTTTGAGCCATTTGCTTGGCTGTATTTAACTCAGCAATAGCTTCATGTAAAGTTTTGAGGTAATGACTCCAGGTGTCTGCTAAAGCCTCAACATTTTTGTCATCTGGTTGGGCATTTTCTAAATCTGAACGTGGTTCAAATTGGGTAAACAAGTAATTTAATCCTACCATGTTTTTACCCCTATTAATATTAAGTTAACTAATTATTGATTTGCCTCATATTCCCGAACAGTCTAAAAATTTGGGAATCATGTTATTCAATATATAAAAATTAACTAATAAATTCATTAGTTTTTTATGACATCTTAATTACATAGTTGAGGAGAAAAATCTATAGGTTTATGAAGCCAGCTATTTCCGAAAAATACATGTATTAGAGCTAGGGTAATTAACAATTCAAAATTGTACTCTCACAGGGAAGCAAGCTACGCGCAGCGTCTTGTACAGAAGAGAGTTTCAGACAGTAATTTAAACCTCGACTGAAACTGAACGGAGTCGGAGTCACTCCACCTCTGAGCTACGTGTAGACGTTTGCATAGCGTCTCGTAAACAAGGAGGGATGCCCAAAGGGCTATAGTTAGCATGGTTGATTTTTCAATCATTCTAAATGATGACTTCTTCAAATTATTTATTACCGAACCAAAATTTGCCTACAGGCCAAGACAATTCACAAATAGTTCCTCTAGAAGAAAGGGGGACTCGTTGAAATTTACCTTTGAGTTGTCTTGCTAAATTTCTAAATTGTTGTGTACCGCGACCTTCCCTAGATGAGTTGATACCCAACCCATCATCTATAATGCTCAAAGTGTACCAACCTTCAGATGAAAAGCAAGCGACTTCGAGACGGGTTACTCCCGTCGCATGTTTGCCGACATTGCACAAAGCTTCTTCTAAAAATCGGCAGAGTCCTTGCTTTTGTTCAATGCTCAAGCATCGCTCATCTATAGGCCCAAAGCTACGGATTTTAATTTTAATGGTTCTAAAGCAAGGAAAGTCTCGCGCTAGAGTATAACTGTAAACTTGATAGAGAATTTCGTGAAGAGGGTCTTGCAAATTCAATACTAGAGTATTTCCTAAATAAAGACTACTATCTTGAGTTGGAGGTTCTCGTTGTAAAAATTCATAAATTCCCCGGAGTTCGTGGTTTAATTTATCAAGTTCTTTTTCCAATTCTGGGAGCAATTCTTTGATTGGCAATTCTTGGGATCGAACCAGTTTCAAAACTTTAGCCAGACTTTGTAGTGGTCCATTGTGAATTGTTTCAAATGTGCGTTCAATAACATCTTGCCTAGCTTTAAGTCCCGATCGCAAAACTTTATCACATTGATATAAAGCAGTAAGTTCTATACCATTTACAGCTAAAACAAGAATTGTTGGTATTACTGGAACCCACCAACCCCAAGTTAAGAGTAAATAACTAGTGACCACTAGGCTAGCACTAGTAATACCAACAACTATTAGATTTGCCAAAGGAGATTTAGTCAATCGAGCGATCGCAATTCCTAAAAAACCCCAGGCAAAAATCCACAGATATTCCCATCCATCTTCCCAAGTGTCTAAGAGTGGTCTATCGTCAACCACTGCACTAACAAGTTGGCTAACAGCATGTGCTTGGATTTCCGCTCCATAAACTTGCCCTTTTGTAAGTTGCTTAGATGTAGTTACGAAGTCTTTACGACTAGGGCTAGTTATGCCAATAATGACAATGCGATCGCGCACCCAGTCTGAATTAAATTTGTCGCTTTTAATATCATTTAAAGATATAGTTCTAAATCTTTCTCGACCACTACGAAAATTGAGCAGTATCTGAACTGTGGCTGCATCGGTTTGTACATAGCCTTCATTGGCGAAAAATCTTGGTAGTACAGTATTGCCAAGCTTTATAGTAGTGCGATCGGCAATACCATTTTTTAAGGTAATATCTTCATGAGTTAAATAAGCTTCTGCTAAACGTAGAGATAACGATAACTTGTATCCTTGAGATGTTGATATTGCCAATAAGCTTCGCCTTAGTTTACCGTCACCATCTGTAATTTGATCGGCAAAGCCTATTTGTTCAGGGAATGATCCTGGTGGCGCAGCAATTTGCTTAGGCAATACTTTTTCAATAGCAATTAAATTTTTGATATTTTTAAAAGCTGCAACTAGTTCTGGATGACCAGGGTCAACTGCTAAATCTCTATAAATATCAAGACCGATAACTCTGGGTTTATACACGTGTAGTTTCCACAACAATGCTGCCAAATCTCTATCTGATATTGAAGAATCTGTTAGATAATCTTTCTGAGAGCGAATATCATCTTCATTAATTCCCACAAGCACGATTCGTTCATCTATAGGTTCTTCAGGACGCAGACGGAGAAGACTATCAAAAGCTAGCCACTCTAAAGATTGCATTGAACCACTAAAATGAGCAATTATCACTAATCCAATAACTACAATTCCTGGTAATACACCTACACGCCAAACGCTAATTTCTTTTTTGATTATTTTCCAAAGCCCAGGCTGCATAAACCTTTCTCCTAGTCTTTAGGTATAAGTAAATCTTCAATTTAATATATAAAAATTAAATTTTACTAAATATTCCTGACATAAAGCCCTTAATGATTAATGATCAACTAATCAATTAAACCTTCTTCTCTAGCCCGTATTTCAGTTTGAATACGAATATTTTTCCCCTCGTCAGGATAAACATTTAAAGCGTCTTGTAGTTTACTCCAGTAATGACGCACCATTCGTTCAGATATACACATTCGTTCGGCAATAGTTTTATCTTGTAATCCTTCCTCAAATGCGAGAGTTAGCACTCTAAGCCACTCTGGTTTAAACTCTAATGCTGAATAGATTCCTTTGATATCTTTCGTATGAGTTAATCCCTGCAATGCCCAATCAACTCTAGTCAACATTTCTTGGGTAGAAAGACTTTTATCCGCCACTGTGAAACCTCCTTTATGACTATCAATATCAGGTCTAATTCTTACTAGTGTTCTGACATGAGCGGTTTGGACAATAATATTTAAGTTGGGATGGTGTTTCATCAAAGTTCTGAGAAGTTGAACACCTGTATCAGGCCGCGCCGTCATCCCATAATCTTCTGGAATAGAAAGATCCATGACCACAAGGTCTAAGTTAGAGTTAATAACTTGATTGAGAGCATTATTAGCATTTATGGCAGTAACAACTTCAGCACCGGGGTAATGTTTTTGTAGGATGTCTACCGTTCCACCTAAAACTGATTCATGGTCATCAATTACCAAAATTTTCAGCAATGCCTTATTGGATAGCTCTTGTTTCATAATTAACAGCCTGCTGATTGAGTACACAACTATAAAGTTTCTCTTATCATCTACATTAGCTAATTATTTGTGGATAGATTATATTAGTTCTATGGGAATTATATGGATAATATTTAAAGGGTAGATGAACAAAAACAATGGTATTAACTACCAATAAAAGTACCAAGTAATCTTTAAGTTTTTACTATGTCTAAAGCATTTGCCTGAGGTTAATAAACGAAAGCTTTCACAAAGATATTTTAGTTCTGGTATTCTAGAATAAAGGACAAATGTAGCCATATTAGGATAAGTAATTTCTACAACTAATTGCCCGATATCTTTTTGTTCTTTCAAATTGATATAAATTGATGTCGGTGCCAAAATTTCTGGTAAAGATATGGTCAGCAACTCATTTAAAGCCGTTAAAACAATCAGACTGCGTTCAGCTGGCTCATGTCGCCAATAGATTGGCATATCGATTTGAAAATATAACTGGCGATTGGATGCTAGCCAAGGTTCTAATAAGCACTCAATAGCTAGCGGAAAGCTATCTTGAAGGGATACTGGAAATAAGCGATCGCTCAATTGCACTAAAGAATGATGAAAATTATCAATGTGATTTAAGCATTCTTGAATTCTATTGCCTGATAAATTTAGGTTATCTACTGATAACAAATCTAAGTTGCGACGTATTGTAAAAGAGTCTTGTAATAAATCATCCCGAATTTTCTCTGCTTCTAAAAACAGCTTAATTGACTGCCTATAAGACCACCACTGCAATGCTTGTTGAAGACTATGGTAAGATGTCAGAAACCGAACAAGGGACATAACTTAGACAATTAAAAGTATAATTTGCGTACACAATTCTATGCTCACATAATTTTGTTATGTCAGCTATTTTAGTAGCATAAGAGAAAAGTTATATGCAACCCACGGCATATTTATGCCAAAAAAAACTGTCAACGTGTACAAAATAATTGCCAAAAAGTGCCATGATGATTTCCGAAAACTTCACAGTGAATCATTAACGTATTTTATGTGAGATTTCTCGCCATTGCTAAATATAAAAAGGACAAAATTATCTTCCTCATCTATGCCAGTAAAGAAGAAGTTTTGGTGGGTAAACACTAGAGATTACATTCATATCTGCTCATAGATCAGTGATTAGCCTGGCCTTTCTCAGCATAAATTGCAGCGCTGTCTCTTCTTGGGAGATAATATTAGCTTTTGCATCCATACCTGATTGGATATGACACTGATGAGCGCTACTGCCAAATGTCAGCAATTCAGGTTGAATAGTTGCTTCAAAATACCCAGCTGCAGGAGTTGATATAGATGCGTTAATATTGTTACTTTGGGTTGTCATTACATCGGGAGAAATGGCGCTAACAACAGCTTTGAGAGTACCATAATCAGGATATGGGCAGGCATCGACTCGTAATTGCACTTTTTGACCAACTGCAACTTTTTTAATCTCTGCGGTGGGAATCATTGCTTTAATCACCAGAGGAGTATTCTGAGGAACAATCTCAGCAATAGATTCGCTAGCACGCACAACTTGACCAGGATTTCGCAAATTGAGCTTGAGAATGATACCGTCACTAGTGGCGCGAATAATGCTATTTTGCAGTTGAGTTTCAACTTGTTGAAGTTGTTTTTGATATTGCTTGAGTTGGGTTTGCATTTCAACTTGTCGCTGCATCAAAGCTTGTTTTTCTTTGTTTAAAGTAGCAATGGTTGCTTCACCTCTAGCAATTTCTTGGGCAATGCGTTCTTGAGCGATCGCAATTATTGCCATACTGGGATTGACCACAACTTTAGCTGATTGCAATTTAGCTTGAGCAATTTCAATAGATATTCTTTCAGCTTCAAGTATTAATTTACTCTGCTCAACAACTAATTTTTTCTGCTCAAATTCACGCCGACTGATTGCGCCAACTTGTGCTAATTGCTCATAGCGATCGCTATCCATCTTAGCAAAGTCTAAATCAGCTTGAGCTTTTTGTAAATTTGCCCTGGCTTTTTGCAAACTTGCTTTGGAAACCAGAAATTCGCTTTCGGTAGTAACTTGTTTTTCTTGATACTCACGTTGATTGCGTGCCAAATCTGCTTTTGCAGAAGAAACACTCCGCTCGATGAATCTTTTTTCAGCCAGGATTTGAGTATCTAAAGTGCCGATTTGGGCATCAATTTGAATTAGTTGCAATCTACCCTGTTCAATATTGCCTTGCAGTTGGCTTTTTTTGATTTGCAGTTGCTCCGTATCGAGACGAGCGATCGCTTCTCCCTTTTTGACAATCTGATTTTCTTTTACAAAGATACTTTCAACAGTTCCTTCCATTTCTGGTTGCACTAGCTTGGTATCGCCTATGGGACGAACAGTCGCAGCAGTTTCCACCATGACATTGTATTTAACCCGTGAAGAGAGAGCGATCGCCGAACCAACAGTCCCGACAAGAAATATTCCAGCTAATGATGTCCAAGCACTAATAGGAGGAAGAAACTCATCCTTTTGAATTGATGGTAGAAATTTTTGATTATGCGTATAAAGCATGTTTCTCCGAATAATTGAAAATATTTAAGGAATTAAAAAGTCTATATGATCTCCCGGTTTTGTTCGCAACTCTTCCAAAGAACCTTGAAGTTTCAACTTACCTTGATCTAGCAATACGATCCAATCAGCGCGATTCACTACCTTAGGACGGTGAGTAATTAAAATCGTAGTTTTACCCCAGCGATGCTTAAATAATTTATCCAAAACTTGCGCTTCACTTACTGGGTCAAGCCCACCAGTAGATTCATCCAAAATGAGAACTGGTGGATCTGTAACAATGGCTCTTGCTATTGCCAATCTCTGACGTTGCCCACCAGAAAGATTTGCGCCAAATTCACCTAAAACAGTTTGATATTTGTCAGGTAACTTACTGATAAATTCATCAGCTTCTGCAACTTGGCAAGCTCTTACAATCTGCTCAAAATTAACCTGGGGTGCGCCTAAGCGGAAGTTTTCCACAATAGAACGACTCCAAAAATGAGGCTCTTGGGGAACAAGAACTACCTGCTGACGCAGACAATCAAGAGAAAGGTCTTGGAGGTTATAAAGTCCAATCTGAAGATTGCCAGATTGTAATGGATATAAGCCAGCAATTAATTTAGCTAGAGTACTTTTACCACAACCTGATTTGCCGATAATAGCAATAACTTTTCCACCAGGAATGGTTAAAGAAAAGTCATCGATTAAATCAAGTCGACCAGCATAGTGAAAGTTAATATTTGTACAAAGTATATCAGCATCACCGGGAATTTCTGCAAAAGGCTTTATCTCATCGCCCTCATTTTCGGAAGTAGCGTCTATAACTTCTGTGAGGCGTTGTGTGGCTGTTTTTGCCCGAGTGAATTCCTCAACAAAACTGATTAAAGTCGCAATTAAACCCAGAAAGTTTCCATTCATGGAGTTAAAAGCAAGTAATTGCCCAATACTCAGATGTTCCGCTGGGTTAATCACTAAATTTCCACCGAACCAAAGCAAAATAACGCCACCAATACTGGCAACAAAGCCAGAGAAAGTATTATTGATAATCCCAATTTGAATCGTACTAAATGTTACATTAGCAAGACGAGCAAATCGGCTTTGGAATTCGTCCCAAAATTGCGGTCTAGATGTAGTAGTTTTGAGAGTAAGAGCACCTTTAAATGTTTCTACTAAAACCCCTTGGGTTTCGGCTTCCTGGACTAAAAGTTCACGAGTTTTTTGGCGCAAAGTAGGCTGGAATACTACCGTAGAGATGCTCATAACTACAGCAATAATTACAGCCACTGCTGTAAGTTTCCAGCTATAAAAAGTCATGAAACCAAAAGAAATCAGGGCAATAAAAAATTGGCTGGGTAGACTGATAATTAAATGAGCAACTAATTGATTAATTTGGTCAATATCTCGCAGGCGGCTAACGATTTCACCACTGCGACGGGCTTCGTAATAAGAGAGAGGTAATCGCAGAATTTGCCGCCCAAATTCTAGAACTAGCCCTAATTGTAGACGTTGTGCAAAATGAGCTATTAAGTTAGACTGTACAAACGACAGACTACGCGAAACAACATTCATCACTACAACTGCGATCGCTACAGTCGTGAGTAATTTTGTATCACCTCGAACTAGCACATCATCAGTCAGAATTTGCAGCAGAAAAGGAGAAGCTAAAGACAGCAAACCCAACATCATATTAAGAGGCAAAACTTGAGCGAGAATGGCGCGATAAATCCAAACGCGCTTGAAGAAACGCCAAAAACCGCCAACTTTCTCATCCTTTTGGGCAAAAAATCGTATTGGATCGGGTTCCAATAAAAGTATCAACCAATCTGTCCAACCTTCTGCTATCTCTTGTTGAGAAAGATAGCGGACGCCTACAGCCGGATCTGCAACTAAACATTTTTTGCCTTTCTTACCATATAAAACAACCCAATGATTGCCTTTCCAGTGAATAATTGCCGGTAAAGGCGCTTCATTCATTCGGTTGAAAAGTTCTGGGGAAGTTTTCACTGGACGAGCATTAAAACCAAGTGTTTCTGCTCCACGCTTCAACCCCAATAAAGTAGTTCCAAATTGCCCAGTACCTACAGCTTCACGGATGCGGCTGAGAGTAAAAGTACGTCCATAATATTTGGCAATAGCAGCAAGACAAGCAGCTCCGCAGTCTTCTTCACTATGCTGTTTAACAAACTGGTATTTCATCGATAAATTACCTTACATAATGACAACTACTACCCTAAAATGTTGTCAATCTGTTGCGATATTTTTGAATTAATAAACACTGTTAACTTCAGATACTCTCAACCAAGTAAGTAGTTTTCACTATAATAAAAATATCAAAAATAATTTATCGCAGAAGCTTAGGCTACTTCGTCTACCACCTTGTCCACTAAATCCAATCGTGGTTTGCGAAAGCGCATATCCAGTTTCTTGCTTAGTAGAAAAACTATAATCTCCGTCAGAAATATTACTTTCATTAATAGCGAAAGTTTCTATATTTGTCCTTTGGACGAAAAACCCATCGTTATTAAGTGAAGAAAATAAACTTCCAGCAGACACAACCTCTTGATCTTCTTCAGATAAATCAATGAATAATTCAGCATTTTGGTTTTTGATATCGTTAGACATAGTATTAGTTCGTCTCTACAGTTTGCAACAACACGAACAGCAAAATAATCAACTATTTTATTTAGTAACGTTGTAAGCACCCAAAGATGATCAACCTTGAATACCACAAAACTACAACAGCGGAATGTCAAATACTACTTTGGAACAAAAGATGACCCATATAATCGTCTTATTATGGGTCACCTGTAGAATCTTTAGTACCAAATTGCTTTCAAGTGTGCCGCTAATGTTCCCAATGCTGGCGTTTTAAATAACGCCTCCGTGGATTATTTTTCAGTGGTAGTCTAAAAGGTCAGGAATGTGATTAGCATCTAAGCCTAAGAAAGCTAGTCCAGCAGTCTTAATATTTTTAGACTTACCATTAGAATCAGCTGTGCTGCCATGTGGTCCTGAAGAACTGCTACCATTTAGAATATTTTCATTAGCGTTGTAAAAAGTAGCATCTATTTGAAAATCGGTACCACCAGCTACAACTTCTTGTTGCTCATCGGATAAATCTGTAAACAATTCGTAAGACATAGCCGCAAACCTCCTAATTTTGTTTTGATGAACTTTTAGAATGAGCTACATGAGTTCGCGATTGAGGGTTGAAAGGTTGATTGTTCTAATTCTTTCATTGTCAAATTATTTTCATCGAACTCATGTATTAGTTTCTTGCCGTTTTTTAACTATTCAACTTAATAGCTGTATACTTTTGAAATATCGGGAACATCATGAGCACCCAAGCCTAAAAAAGCTACTCCAGCAGTCTTAATATCTGTAGAATTCCCGTTAGAGCAAGCATTGCTGCCACTAGGATCAGAACTGCTATCGCCATTGAGAACATTTTCGTCTGCTGCGAAAAAACTCACATCTAGTTGAAAATCAGCACCACCAGCTACAACTTCTTGTTGCTCATTGGATAAATCTGTAAACAATTCGGGAGACATAGTTACAAACCTCGTCATTTTGATTTTAGTAACCTTTAGTATTAGCTACATGAGTTGGCGACGGAGAATTAAAAGGTCAATTTTGTCGTAATAAATTAGAGGATTTCTCTCTAATTTATTGCTTGATAAACTCTATCGGACTCATGTATTAATTGATTGCTCTTTTTTAGCTGCTCAACTTAATGGCCGTATCCTTGTGAAATATCGGGAACGTCACTAGCACCCAAACCTAAAAAAGCTAGTCCGGCAGTTGCAATCTCTGTAGACCGTTGGATAATTCGGTAAACAATACGTGATACATAATTACAAACCTCTTAATTTAGATGAGTTTTTAGCTATTAGTTGATTGCTCTTTTTGCGCCTCAACTCGTCGTTTGTTAATACAATATAGGCAAGCAACTAGCGGAGTCATTTGCTTTTTATGCAAACTTAATTTCCATGTTTATAAAATTTTTTTGCACGATTAAGCCAGTAGGATGTCTGAAAAATACGTATGTATAAAGGTCTGCTAATTTACTCTATCTTGAGAATGAAAAATCACAATAGGATGTTAATAATAAGGTAAAAAAATAAACTTTGGCCCAATTATCCGCAGGAAAATATATAGCGTTTTTCGTTTGTATGCAATACGCTTATTTCCGCCGTGCTGTACTAGTACCGCAAGGCGGAAGTCAAAAGTCAAAAGTATTATGGAATAGACTTTTTAGGGATTTTAGATGGTTGCTCTATTTACGCCGTGGCGTACTAGATAGCAACATTTATTTCCAGAAATCACGGTAAAAGAGGAAGTCGAACTGTAAATGTACTACCTAGCCCAGGTTGGCTTTGAACGTGAATATTGCCTTTGTGTGCTTGGACGATCGCGATCGCTATGGCTAATCCCAATCCCGAACCGCCAGACGTGCGAGAGCGTAGGCACAGCCCGCCGTAGGCATCGCGATCGACTCGGTAGAAGCGATCAAAAATTCGCAGTTGATGTTCTGGGGCAATACCAATTCCTGTATCTTCAACTTTAATCATGGCGTAAAGCTCACTTTTATCCAAAAAAATCGTGACTTTTCCACCGCTAGATGTGGCTTGAATTGCATTGACAATTAAGTTAGAAATTAAGCGATAAAGTTGTTCTTCATTTCCCACAATGTACAGTTTCTCTGAGACTTGTACCTGTTTAGAGAGATTGACTTTAGTTTCTACTGCCAAAAATGCTAATTCCTCAGTTAAATCGCTAATTAAATCATTCAAACAGCAAGGCTGATATTCTCCTGTTAGTTGTTTTTGGTCTATCCTCGTTAATAGCAACAAATCTCCAACTAATTGTGATAAGCGGCGATTTTGGCGTTTCAGTACATCTAAAATTCCACCATTGGCTTTTGGTTCTTGCTGTAACTTGATAGCAGCCTCAATAGTAGAGTACATTGCTGCTAAAGGTGTGCGAAACTCATGGGCAGCATCAGCAGTAAATTGTTGCATTTGTTGGTAGGAAAGATATACAGGTTGCATTGCCCTTCCTGCCAACCACCAACTAGACAAACCAACAAAAATCATGGAAATTGACAATCCCAACACTAAAATTAATCTTAAATAAGTAAGATGTTGTTCTAAATCAGTGATACTACGCGCCACTTGTAGATAACCCGAAACCCGGTTTTGAGTATACAAAGGTAAAGTGATTTCGCGGTATCGAGTACCAGAGGAATCTGTTAATATTTGCCAATGCTCTAATGCTGAGGTAATCGAGAAACTGTTAAATTCCATGCCTCCACTGGCAAAAATTTTTCCTGAGCGATCCAATAAGCGTATATAGTAATTAACTGGATTCGCCGCCTCTGTTATTGATTTTTTAATGGATGTTGTTTTAGGCAAACAATTTGTCTGAGCCACACATAATTCTAAAGAAAATTCTTTATTCAGGCGTTGTAATTGTCCAGGTTGTTGCCAAGCTGGTTCAATACTTTTATGGAGTGCGTTTGCGACTGATTGCAATCCCTGGTCTATGGTTTCACGATAAGCATGGGCAACCACACTATAAACCCCCAAGCTAGATAGCCCTAAAATACCGCCCATGACGAGGGTATACCAAGCTGCCAGCCGCAACCGAGTCTGGTGGAAAATGGGATTGCGTTCCATGTTTCTAAAACCTTGCTCAAAGTGTTGCTGTCAAGTTAGCAAAAATCAGCAGTATGAATGTTTAGGCGATAGCCCACGCCATAAATAGTTTCAATCAAAGATTCGCTGTCTTCTTCTCCTAATTTACGTCTCAATAAGCGAATTTGTGCCGCTACTACATTGCTAACTGGTTCTGCACCAATTTCCCAAAGCTGATTTATAATTTGGTCACGGCTGATAATTTGGTTAGGATGCCTCATGAAATATTCCAATAATTGAAATTCTTTGACAGTTAAAGAGAATACTTGATTTTCTCTGTTACTATACTGATGAGTAAGTTCATGAGTGCTGTAATTGAGGGTCAGGCAACCTACTTGTAAGCGTCGGGGTTGGACTTGAGGTGTCAGCGTTGCTCCTACGTAAGAGGCTCGCCGTTGTAATGCTCGCAATCTTGCCAGCAGTTCTGCCATATCAAAGGGTTTAACCAAATAATCATCTGCACCGCTATCTAAACCGATAATCTTTTCTTCCATCCGGTCTTTAGCCGTTAGCATCAACACAGGTAAAGTTAATTGGCGCGATCGCAACCATTTACACAACTCTATCCCTGAAACTCCAGGCAGCATCCAATCAAAAATCGCAAGTGTGTACTCAGTCCAGCCAGTTTCTAGATATTGCCATGCCTGAGTACCATCTAGAAACCAGTCAACTATATACGCCTCATGGCTCAGGACTTGTTTGATTGCTGCACCTAAATCTGCTTCATCCTCAACTAATATAAGTCGCATAGTCAACCCAGTGCTAAAAGCCTTCTTTAAATACGCTTTCACGGAAAAGTGAAATAATTATGAAATTTTCATTCTACTTAAGAAATAAATACTGATGTTTGCAGCTAAGTAAAAATTGCACGCCTTGAACGCAGTGGACAAATCAGTGTCATTTCTGCTGCTCGCGAACCACAGGTAATAGAGGTGAAAGTGGAAGATGGAGTGCAGACGGTGCAGGTGAAGCTAGATTATCCAGAGCAGAGAGAAAGGTACTGAGAAACTTCGAGCGATCCCCCAGAATTCAATTCTGAATTCTGGCGACTGACGCCTTTATTCTTTGTTTTAGATCGTTGAATGTATAACTCACAACGTTAATGCCAAAAATAATTATATATACTGGATACTTTTTTGTCTTTCTATCGGTTGATGCACAGAAAATTTCTAAATAGTTTCTTTAAAGAAGAAGAACAACGCAAATATCAAAAAACCTTCTATAAACCAGATTAACGAACACTAGCAATTTAATTGATTGAAAAAACAATAATAACAAGGGAGGATGAGACATGGCTGACATTGTAGATACACTGATAAACGACGGTCGATTTACCACCTTAGTTGAAGCAATTAATCGGGCGAGTCTATTGCAGGGGTTAATGGAGCCTGCATCGATTACGCTATTTGCACCGACTGATGAAGCATTTTCCAAGTTGCCATCGGGAACGGTAGGAATTTTTCTTGACAATCCGCCTGAGTTAGAAAAACTCTTGACATACCATGTGATTGCTTCGCGCATTCCATCCACCGATGCTGATGCTTTGAGTTCAGCCCCAACTGTAGAAGGTTCGACGCTGGCGATCGATACCTCTGACGGCATTAAAGTCAATGATGCCAAAGTTATTGAACCAGATATCGAATCAGATAACGGAATCATTCATATTATTGATACCGTTCTGATCCCACAATCTATCGGAGAACTGTTGGTTACAAGTTGAGCTGTTAATACTACTGAAGTTTCTTAGAACTAGAATCAGCACATCAAAATCTGATGAAAGGAATCGAAGGTTATGGCAAAAGTTGTTGGAATTGATTTAGGGACAACTAACTCTTGTATTGCAGTCATCGAAGGCGGGCAACCGCTCGTAATTGCCAATGCAGAAGGACAACGCATCACTCCCTCTGTAGTTGCATATACAAAACAGGCGAACGTCTGGTTGGTCAAATTGCTCGACGACAGGCGGTAATGAATCCAGAGAACACGTTCTACTCGGTCAACGGTTTATCGGACGCAAACACGATGAAATCACCCACGAAGCGAGTGAAGTTTCTTACAAAGTCGTCTGCGATCGCAATGGCAACGTCAAACTCGATTGTCCGGCGCTGAAAAAACAATTCGCGCCTGAAGAAATTTCTGCTCAAGTTTTGCGAAAACTTACAGATGATGCCAGCAAATATCTGGGAGAACCCATTACCCAAGCAGTGATTACTGTGCCTGCTTACTTCAATGATTCGCAACGACAAGCGACCAAAGATGCAGGCAAAATTGCCGGGTTAGAAGTACTCCGCATCATTAACGAACCTACGGCGGCAGCACTTGCTTATGGTTTAGACAAAAAAGGCAACGAAACAATTCTAGTTTTTGACTTAGGGGGCGGCACGTTCGACGTTTCGATTTTAGAAGTTGGAGAAGGTGTGTTTGAAGTCAAAGCCACGAGTGGAGATACCCATTTAGGCGGCGATGACTTTGATAAAAAGATTATCGATTATGTTGCAAATGATTTTCAGCGCAACGAAGGTATTGATTTACGCAAAGATAAGCAAGCCCTGCAACGGTTAACTGAAGCCGCAGAAAAAGCCAAAATTGAACTCTCTAGCGCCACCCAAACGGCGATTAATCTCCCCTTCATCACGGCAACTCAAGAGGGGCTAAAGAACCTGGATATAACGTTAACTAGGGCGGAGTTTGAGAAACTCTGCGCTGACTTGCTCGATCGCTGCCGCATCCCAGTTGAGCAAGCTCTCAACGATGCCAATCTCAGTCTCACAATAGGTTAGTGGCTCTTGGATGAACTGAATATTTTAATCACAGCGATCGGTGCGATCGTTCTATTGGCAGTTCTGTTGGGGTTAGTCATGCCTATGATGTGGGCGATCAGTGGTTTGCTCGTTTATTGGATCTTAAAAATACCTTTTTGGGAGGCAATGCTGGTTGGGACAGCGATTACGCCTACTGACCCCATTGTCTCCACTTCAATTGTGACTGGTGTTGTCGCCGAAGATAATCTCCCTGAACGCTTACGAAAAATTAAGTAGATAAAATTTTCCTGGCTGGGGTTTTTCAAAAATATCAATCATCTGAGTCACATGTGCGGAATGTGGGATTTAAGGTACTTACCATCCTACGGAAGCAGTAGTGCGTAGGCGCAGCCCGCCGTAGGCATCGCGTCTTCCTAGTGAAAGAGAACAACTGTGTATTTGAGAGTCATTAATAGAACATCTACCTCTCAAGTTCAATGGCTCTTAACTGAGGAAACCGAATGTAGCAGGTTAATAGTAATTGAAGTACCAGGTTGTAAATCCATCACATCACCCCGACAAATAATTTGGACGGATGATGAGTTAATTGGCGATGCTATTACATTTAGATTACTATCGATAACTTCAATTTCTAAATCATTCCCTTGATGCTGAAGGCTAACGCGAAATCGGTTTAGTGAAGTTGGAAGGTATGGATCGAGACAAATCTTACCACCGTAAGCGTGTAACCCAAGGTAATGGTGCTGAAGGAGATGAAGTGTGCCTGCCATTGCTCCTAAGTGAATGCCATTTTTTGTCTCTTCACTACTTGCCCCCGATAAATCGGCAAACAGTGTTTCCATGAATAGCTGCCAGGATTTTTCGCAATCGCATCTAGCAACTGCTCCAGCATACACAAGTCGGGAAAGGCTGGACTCATGCACCGTATGCTGGAGATGATGAGCGATCGTCCTCTGCATTTGTGTTCGATTAAAGAAATAACCATTCCGCTCTAGTAATGTTGCCAATTCTGCTTCAGACAGTAAAAAGAACAGCATCGCGGTATCTGCTTGCTTGCTAACCTGATAGCGATTGACATCATCCCCTTTTGCCTCCAGGATTAAATTAACCTGCTGATTATAGAATGGCTGCACATCAAATTCTTGCAAGCGATCAAACCCTTCGTACTGGCTTAAAATACCGTCGTCGTCAAAAACTACGTGCATCTTTCGGCTCACAGTATCCCAATGGTTGATTTCTTCTTGGCTCAGGTTGAGGCGAGTGTAAAATTCACGACAACACGAAGGTGGCAATAGATTGAGGACTTCCTGTGTTTTACAGAGCGTCCAGACTGCCATGACGTTTGTGTAGGTATTGTTGTCGATGCCGGGAGTTTCGGCATCTAGATAAGCGGTATGATACTCATCTGGCCCCATTACCCCGCAAATTTCGTAGCGATCGAGGTCAGGATTATAGGTGGCAATACTCGCCCAAAAGCGGGTAATCTCAACCATCATCTCTGCTCCGTAGTCCATTAGGAAGGCAAGATCGTTCGTGAGATTGTAGTAGCGCCACAGATTACAAGCAATGATAGCGTTGATGTGATGCTGCAAGTTTGTGCGATCGCGCATCCAATGTCCTGAAAGCAGGCTGAACTGAAAACGGGGTGTTTCTTCACGCCCGGTACTGGCACTGCGCCAAGGAAACATTGCTCCTTTGTAGCCGTGTTGACGGGCGAGAATTTTTGCTGCACCGAGGCGACGGTAACGATATAGCAGCATCGATCGCGCGATTTCTGGAAAGCGACAGGCAAGAAACGGTAGCACAAAGGTTTCATCCCAGAAAATGTGTCCGCGATAATCCTCCCCGTGCCACCCCCGCGCCGGGACTCCCACATCTAAATCTGCTGTATGAGGCGAAACTGTTTGCAGGATATGAAAGATATGCAACCGTAACGCCCGTAAATTTTCCACTGGCTCAAGCTCAATATCACAGCGCATCCAGAGCCGTTCCCAAGCACATCGATGAGCAGTTAGCAATTTGGCAAAGCTGGGAGCATCCTGGATTGCCTGCCTTGCTGCTTCAGCACTTTCGCTCATCGCGTGGTCACGGGAGGTATAGAGGGCAGCAATTTTCTCAATTTGGATTGCTGCACCCCGATCGACCTGAAGCCGCAACCGTTCCCCAATTTGTGCAGTTTCGCGATCGACAGTTCGGGACTTTACTTCATGGCTATCCACAAAAACACGGGTACGCGTTGCCACAGCTATCTCGATTCGAGACTGCTTGGTTCGTACCATCAACCAGATGCCCTCTGGTTGAATGGTTTCAGTTGTTAATGGCTCCAGATGTTGCTGATTGTAAGGTTCGTAGCGTTTGACATTGTTGTTCGTCACCCGTCCGTCGATCGCTGAACAAATTTCCAGTTCACCCGACCAGTTTTCGGCAGTTAGCTGAAGTTGCAATCCAGCAAGGTGGGGTTGAGCCATGCTGACAAACCGTTGCTCGTGCAGTTTCGTTTGTCGTCCCTGCAAATCGCGAAATTGGATCTCACGATGCAGAACCCCGCCTTTGAGATCCAGTGTTTTGCGGTAAGTCAGAATTTCAACCGCATCAATAGAAAACCAGTTTCCGCCATCAATACGAAATGTTAGCGGCAGCCAGTTGGGTAAATTGACAAGGGATTCATCATCGGACGCTTCACCTTCAATACATGTTACCAAGCGGTTATAAATACCTGCTCGGTAGGTTCCAGGATAGTGGATCTCGTCGGCTGTTGCCTCAATCGCTGCCGCACGAGTGACAAAATAGCCATTGCCCAGCGCACAGAGTGCTTCCCGATGCCCTTCATCCTTTGGATCGTACCCGTCAAAAACAAGGCTCCAGGCATCTTTGGAGTCGTAAGTGTTGTTATGAGAGAACATAAGCTTGGGGTGTGAGTCGTTGAAACATGGCATCAATTTCCGATCGCGTCGGATAGGCTGGTTGAGAACCATACCGGGTTACTGTAACGTGGGAAGCCGCCGTTGCGAAACAGGCAGCGTCCTGAAGCGATCGCTTTTCCAGTACCGCCACAGCCAGTGCGCCTGCAAACGCATCCCCCGCTCCTGTTGCATCGACAACATCCACGGGAACGGGGGGAATATGCAGTGTTTGCTCGTGGTTTATCAGCACGCAGCCTCCGTCTTTCAGCTTCACACAAGTATTCTTGACTCCTCGATCTAAAAAATGATGTGCGGCTTGAATTGAACAATCCACCGAATTAATCTTGATTCCACTTAACTTCTCTGCTTCCCCTGCATCTGGAACCAGATAAGTCACTTGTGAAAACAAATTTTGCTCCACCCGATCGGCTGGAGATGGATCGAGAATTACCGGAAAATCTCGCTCGCAGGCAGCATTAATCGCAGGTTCAACAATAAATGGCGCAATCTCGTAATCGACTACCAGTACTGAACCAGAAGGCGCCTTGGCGATCACATCTCGGACAATGGCAATATCCTCCTTTGTCCAATAATTCCCTTTTTGCCATCGGGGGGCACGGTAATCATGGAAACACCCGTCGGTTTGCCCTTGATCGCATTTACATATTTCAGGTCTACCTCAATCTCCCGGAGGGGTTTGAGCGCCTGTTCTGCCAGCGTATCAGCACCGACATGAGCAATAAGCATAGCAGGAAGACCCAGTTTGCGAGCGAGATAGGCAACATTGGCTGCCTTACCTCCACTCAGTTGCAGAAAATCACTAGCAAGAAGCGTTTCACTTAGGTCTGGACGGCGATCGACTCGTACCTGAAAATCTGCATTAACGCTACCGAGAGATATTATGCTTCCCTGACTCATGATGTCTTGTGTTTTTAGATTCGATAGGAGATTGTCAGCCGCCAGACTGCGAAGACAATCTCACTAGTTGCATTAAAGCCTTTTGTATCAATACAAGCATCTAACTTAAGTTAACTCCCAAGCACCCGCGATGCCTACGGCGGGCTGCGCCTACGCAAACTGTTTCTTATACCAATTCAGATTTAAGCCAAAAGGTAGGGCAATTCTTTGAGTATTGCACTTATGCTAAAGAAGTCTTTAAACCGAATTTTATAGCTTTTTGACTTTTTCTGATGTCAATTTTATGCTCATCTGCTTAACCGTCCATTGCTTATTATCTTGCCTGAAATCAAACAAATTAAGAGTTTTTTGAAGCATGGTTATAAATATTGCTTAAATCTACCGTCAACGTTGGACTATCGAAACGTTATTTCAGATATTAACTGATATCTTCAATTCTGAAATTAAGGCTCTTGGTTATCCTAAAGCTGCTCTCTTCGCTTTCTGCATTGCCTTAGTTTCCTACAATATCCTTTCTGTTGTACTAGCTGCTTTGAAAAGTATTCACGGTATTAATGAAGTCTCTCAAGAGGTTTCGAGCTATTATCTAGTCGATGAAATTCGCGGAATTTATCGTGGCATGATGATTGCTATTTCTTCCAAAGAATGGAAAGTTTTTGAACAGATGAATTTGATTGAATTAATTAATGTCCTTCAGAAACTGGCGACTTTAGTTAATTTAAACGTTTTTTTATCTCATCCCCGCTCCATCAAAAAGACTAGGAGGCGGTTAAAACGCACTCTTCCTGCCAAGAAACCTCATGTTTCTACAGCTAAAATTCTATCCCAAAATAAGATCCAAAAACAGATATCTTGAAAGGGCTGGTCCTAATTGGTTGTTTATTTATGCAATATTATCCATAAGCCGATCGCGAATTGTTTTGAGTTGGTCTTGAGTCTTAATTGGCTCTCGCGGTGCTGGTAATTCCGTATTAGGCCAGTTAGGTAAACTATTGCAGGGGCATAACAACGCCGGCATCCCGACGTTTCGCGCGGCTACTGGCATACTACATCGGCTGCAAGGTAGCATATCCCATGCTGGTGTCAACAGTTCAGCAATGGTTTCATGTGTACCCTCTAGGTAACAATCACCCGATTCTGGTGAGAGAATTTTTTGCCAACACTGTTCAAATTCTTCACTATAGCGATCGCCATCTAGCACCGATTGGGGCAAAAAGCTTGCCTTACCGTTGCCCGTAATCACTTTCTTACCTAACTGAAACCAGTAGGCAAGGTATCCTCTAACTTCTTGTTTGGTTGCCATATTACAATTTTAGATTTTAGATTTTAGATTTTGGATTAATTTGAATCAAGAGTTAAGAATCTTGACTCCTCACTTCTCCTTCCCCTCTATTTGGCAATGGCGAACCAAGGACGCCCAGATTGAGGACATGACCACCAGTAACTAAATATACAGTTTCGCTGAGTGCACTTAGCTGGCGCACCAGAGAACCCAGGCGATCGCGGAACGTCCTCCCAAGAGGATAAGCTGGTACTATACCCCAACCCACCTCTTCTGCTACAAACAGCATATCAGCAGCAACCAAATCCACCGTCTCTAACAACTCTGCAAGGATGTTTCCCCAGCTATATTCGTCCTGTTCCAGGAGATTAGCAACCCAAGTTCCTAAAGAATCTATTAAAAGGCAGGTATAGGGTTTAGCATCAGCAAGGGTAGCAGACAGTTCCATAGGTACAGATAAAGTTACCCAGTTTTGGGGACGACGTTGTTGGTGTTCTAAAATGCGTTGATGCCACTCCCGATCGTCTGGATTATCGGTGGCTGTTGCTACGTAAATAACTGCTTTTCCTGACTGCATGGCCAAAGTTTCCGCCCATTCACTTTTACCAGATCGTGCTGGCCCTGTTACTAAAATGATTTTACCCAAAGTCGTTTCCTGAGTATTTTAACAATATGCCTACGATTGCAATTTATCACCGCAGTTTTTTACTTCAACTGTGAGATTTTTGGTTTCAAATAACTTTTAAGGGATAAAATTAGCACCAGCATCATTGATGCCACAATTGGCAAAAGCCGAAAATCCCAACAACCCCATTATTAATTATTCAACACCATCGGGGACAGCATAAAAGGATGTCTTTATGAACGCAGGATTAAAACGTATTGAAGCAACTCTACACGATTTAGGGAATCGCGGCACTGCCTCTGCCGCTGAAACAGGTGATTCGACGACAAAACGGCCTTTCTCTTTTAGAATCAGCGTCGGAGCCAACGAACCCACAGAAAGTACACAAACTCCATCCTCTCAGGAAGAACAAACAGTTGACTTGGACGTAGATACTGAGAGTGATTATCCTTCTGAACAAAATTTCTTTCCTCACCATGACTCTGTGCAGACCTTTCAAGCACAAGAGAATGGTAACAAAACACCCAGCCTACCCAAGTTGAAAACTCCAAGCTTTAGTAGCCATCGTCACGGAGCTAATCCAGCATTGGCGATGAATCTATTGCAAGAAATTCAGGAGACTGTTGCCGGTTGGCAAACAGAACTGCAAAATATTTTGAAGCAAATTCAGGATATTTACTTAGAAGGTCCAATTGTCAATGGCTGGTTAGAATCCAATCCCACCGAACCAGAACCAGCAGGAACCGCAACACTACGCCATGCAGAAGTTGACCGCCTGATGAACTACGTAGAAGAAATTTGCGCTAGTGGTGGGAAAGTATCCTATCAATCATCTATTACTGGCTACCGCCTCTGTGGTGTGGACGATGCTGGTAAAGTCTGGTCTCGCCCATGTCCACCGGATCAGGTTCCCAATGTTAGTATGGCGATCGCTCGTTACCAAAAGTTACGTCAACTGTTGGGGCGCAAGCAATCTTTGGAAACCCGTCTGAGTCAACTGGCCCAAACTCTTGTAGTTTTACACAGTCATATTCAACAAACGTGAAGTTTTGAAGATTATTTCCGAAGAAACTCGGTTGGTGGGTCAGTAATTTTTGGTTTAGATTAACTCTCAGCAGGTGTGCGTTGGATTTAAGATTTTTATCTAAAATCCCAAATCTCAAATCCAAAATAAAATCTATGCCAGACACCCAAATCTCTGCAATTATCTGTACCCACAATCGAGATACGTATCTAGGGGCTGCAATTGATAGTCTTTTAGCGCAGGATTTTGCTGCTGACTTTGAAATTGTGGTAGTTGATAATGGGTCTAGCGATCGCACCCGTGAGGTTGTAGAACAAAGGGCCCACAATCCGCGCCTGAAGTATGTTTTTGAACCCACCATTGGTTTATCTGTCGCCCGCAACACGGGTGCAAAAGTAGCTAGTGGTGATATTCTTGCTTATCTAGATGACGATGCCGTTGCCTGCCCTTGCTGGCTACAAGTTTTATATTTTGCCTATTACAATAATTCTAAACTAGCGATCGCAGGTGGCAAAGTCACTCTCATCTGGCCCCCAGGAATCCAACAACCACGATGGCTATCTCCAGGGCTAGCTGCAAATCTGGGTGCATACGATTTGGGTGACAGTAACATCTACATCGAGCAACCTGGCTCAACACCCAGAGGCTTAAATTACTCTATCCGTCGCAGTTTCCTAAAAGAAATTGGCGGTTTTGATCCTCATCTCGGTCGAGTGGGGAAAAATCTATTATCAAATGAAGAACTGCAAATGACCGAATTTGCCCTACAGCGTGGTTGGCAAGTCGCTTATCTTCCCGAAGCGCTAGTTGCTCATAACGTTGCCCCAGAGCGCCTCCAACGCTCCTGGTTTTTAAACCGAGGCTGGTGGCAAGGTATCAGTGAATGCTATCGAGAACAACTCGCTGGTAAAGCTGGGATCGCTCAATTGCAGCGAGGTAGCGAACGGTTTGTACGCGGCTTGTATAAAGCATTGCAATATTTCTCTGATCCAGCAGAACGGTTTGACAAACTTGTGTATGCTTACGGTCAGATTGGTTACTTAAATGCTGCTATTCAAGGTCTTTTATCTACATCAAATAAGAAATAACCAATAACCTAATTTATACTCTTATGTCATCTAAAATACCAGTTTCAGTACTAATTCCGGCAAAAAACGAACAAGCAAACTTGCCAGCCTGCCTCGCCAGCCTCGCCAGAGCAGATGAAATATTTGTAGTAGATTCTCAAAGTACCGACAACAGCATTGAAATTGCTAAAAATCACGGTGTAAATGTCGTGCAATTCAACTTCAATGGACGCTGGCCCAAAAAGAAAAATTGGTCTTTAGATAATCTACCTTTTCGCAACGAATGGGTACTAATTGTAGATTGCGATGAGCGCATCACCCCCGAACTTTGGGAAGAAATTGACCAAGCAATTCAAAACAATGAGTATACAGGTTATTATCTCAACCGCCGCGTATTTTTCTTAGGAAAATGGATTCGTTATGGTGGTAAGTATCCTGATTGGAATCTACGTTTATTTCAACATAAAAAAGGTCGCTACGAAAATCTAAATACAGAAGATATTCCCAATACTGGTGATAACGAAGTTCACGAACACGTGATTTTGCAGGGGAAAGTTGGGTATCTCAAAAATGATATGCTCCACGAAGACTTCCGCGACCTCTACCACTGGTTAGAACGACACAACCGCTATTCCAACTGGGAAGCCAGTGTTTATTTTAATATTCTCACAGGTAAAGATGATAGCGGTACTATCGGCGCTAATCTATTTGGTGATGCCGTGCAACGCAAGCGATTTTTGAAAAAAGTGTGGGTACACCTGCCATTTAAACCCATTTTACGGTTTGTTTTGTTTTATATTATTCAACGCGGTTTTTTGGATGGCAAAGCAGGATATATCTATGCACGCTTGCTGAGTCAATATGAATATCAAATTGGCGTTAAACTTTACGAATTACGCAACTGTGGTGGTCACTTAAATACTGCAACGACCTCAAAGGAACAAGCAGGGGAGCAAGGGAACACAGGAGTAAAGGGAAAGTTATTGACGATTGACTCCTGATAAATGACTAATGACCATTGTACAGACGCGATTAATCGCGTCTGTACTGATTAATGACTAATGACTAATGACTAATGACCAACCTTTCGTAGATTTACGCAAATATGACCAATCTTGGTTTGATCGGGGGCGTCCAAGTTGGTATGTATTATTATGGTGGTTTGTACAAGCGATCGCCTTTCCTCTCACTCCTCAACCGTTAAATATTCTGCGTTGTGCTCTACTACGATTATTTGGCGCTCGTATCGGCAAAGGTGTATTAATTCGACCCACCGCCCGCTTCACCTACCCTTGGAAAGTTACCATTGGCAACTACAGTTGGATTGGAGATAACGTAGTTTTATACAGCCTCGATCAAATCCATATCGGAGAACACTGCGTAATTTCCCAAAAAAGTTACCTATGTACTGGTAGTCACGATCTCCAAGATCCTGCCTTTGGGTTGAAAACAGCGAGTATCACCATTGAGAATGGTGCATGGGTAGCGGCAGATTGTTTCGTTGGGCCGGGAGTGCAAATCGGGGCTAATGCTGTGATTGGTGCTCGTAGTAGTGTTTTTACTAATATGCCCTCTGGGCAGGTTTGTTGGGGAAGCCCTTGTCGTCCCAAAACGGTTCGGATAAAACTTGATCCGCCCACAAACCCATGATTTCATAGATAAACATAGTAGGGGCGCACAGTTAGCTGTGCGCCTCTACTTTTTCCACATATTTATTTGTTTATTTGTTTTTGGGAAAAGAATAAAAGTGCGATCGCTATATGGTTAAAGTGCTTACTCTCATAATAAGTTAAGCACTTGTCAAAATCGGTAATTATTACATTCAGAAGATTTTGATTGATCGGCAAGCTAAAATTGCAAGTAGCGTAGGCTAGCAAAAACCGCAGGCATCGCTGATATCGAACCTTCAACTTACAGTGCTCTAACCCAGAGGCTATGTACTTTTTACACATATAGCTGGTGTCTATGTTTTCTACCTATAAGGTCTACTTTATAGATGTAGGGATTTCTGGAGATAGTTTACTTTTAATTAAATCTTTTTGCTTTCAAGTTCAAAATTCGCACATATCTAAGAAATTTGGCAGAAGATGTGATATATAAAATCAGCCAGTAGATAGTCGAATTAGCAAATTTTTTGTCATTCCAACAAGTAGGTGATAAAGTGCATTTGCCACCCCTGCTCATCAACTTTCCAAAAATTTTCAAGGCAAACATATTCAAGAAATTTTAGAATAATTTTAATTCAGAGGTAATTATGAATTTTAATAAAAATGAGAAATCTGTCATTTTAATAGTTGATGATACTCCGATTAATTTCGAATTATTATTCGATTTATTAAAGTATTACGACTTTAAAGTTTTAGTAGCTGAAAATGGTAAAAGTGCACTTGAGATGGCAGAATATGCCTCACCTGACCTGATTTTATTGGATATATTAATGCCAGGAATTGATGGATTTGAAACTTGTAGACGTTTAAAAGCAAATCCAGCCACTCAAGATATTCCCGTAATATTCATAACTGCCATGACTGAAAATGTAGATAAAGTCAAAGGCTTGAATATTGGCGCAGTAGATTACATTACCAAACCTCTAGAAAATGAAGAGGTTTTAGCTAGGGTAAATACGCATTTACGTTTAGGAAACCTCACAAAAAAACTCACACAGCAAAATAAACGTTTAGAGATGGAAATCTTGGAGCGCCAGCGGGTAGAGGAAAAACTGCGATGTCATTCAGCTGTATTAGACGAGTGGAACAATCGCTATCAAGCACTAATTCAAGCGAGTGGTCAGATTCTCTACGACTGGAACCTGCATACCAACGAGATCAAATATGCTGGCAATGTAGAGCGAATATTAGGTTACTCTATGCCTGAGATGTTAGGAGGTTTGAACCGTTGGCTAGAGTTGGTTCATCCTGAGGATAAAAACTTATTTATCGAAGAGATTAACCGTGTTTTATCCACAAAAGAACGATTCCACCTTGAATTTCGTGTATGTCGCAAAGATGGCACTTACATCACAGTTGAAGACAACGGGTATATCTTTTTAGACTCTACAGGCAAGATTGCTCGGATGGCGGGCTTTGTAATTGATATTACTGAACAGCAAGCTGCGCTACGCGATCGCAAAGACGCAGAACAGAAAATCCGTGAGCAAGCTGCTTTGCTCGACATAACCACAGACGCGATTATCGTTCAAAATTTGGTTAACCAAATTCAATTTTGGAATAAAGGGGCTGAACATCTCTACGGTTGGATGGCAGAAGAAGCACAAGGCAAGAATGCCAATCAGCTTTTGTATCGAAAGCAAAATTTTTGCCAACTGAAAAACATCCAGAAAACTCTAGCTGAGAGCGGTTCATGGCAAGGTGAGTTACATCAAGTCACAAAACAAGGCAAAGAGATGATCGTTGCTAGCCGCTGGACACTGGTAAATGACGATCGGGGACAAGCCAAATCCATCCTAATTGTCAACTCCGACATTACAGAAAAAAAACAACTCGAAGCGCAGTTTCTCCGGGCCCAGCGCATGGAGAGTCTTGGCACTTTAGCAAGTGGCATCGCCCACGATCTCAATAATGCACTGACACCCATGATGATGACAGTACAACTGTTGGAGGCAAGACTCCCAGATGAGAAAAGTCAGCAATGGCTGACAATTATGGAAACAAATGTTAAACGTGCGGCAGATTTAGTTAAACAAGTGCTGTGGTTTTCACGCGGATCTGTAGGCAACTTTAAAACCTTAGATGTACGGTATTTAATTTCAGAAATTGAAAAAATTATTAAACAAACATTTTCCAGAGCGATTGAAATCCGAATTGATGTTCCTGGGCAAAACCTGTGGAATATCTTTGGCGATGCTACTCAGCTACACCAGGTGCTGATGAATCTCTGTATTAATGCTCGTGATGCCATGCCTCATGGCGGTATCCTCAAGATTTCTGCGAAGAATTTCTGGGTTGATAGCCACTATGCCCGAATGAATATTGATGCTAACGTAGGTTCTTACGTGATGATTAGTGTCTGTGATACAGGTATAGGAATTAAGAGAGAAATAGTAGATAGAATTTTTGAGCCATTTTTCACAACAAAGGAAGTGGGTAAAGGCACAGGGCTTGGTCTTTCAACAGTGCTTGGTATCATCAAAAGCCATAGCGGTTTTGTGAATGTAGTTACTGAAGTGGGCAAAGGCACAGAGTTTCAAGTTTGCTTACCTGTCACGCAGACAATCGATACAGATGGGAAATTAGCTGGAGATGATGAATTACCAGCAGGGCATGGAGAATTGATTCTTGTTGTAGATGATGAAGATTCAATTCGAGAGGTAACTCAAGCCTGGTTAGAAAAAAATGCCTATAAAGTTTTAGTAGCTAGTGATGGTATTGATGCGATCGCACTATATACAAAACACCAACAAGAAATTAGTGTAGTGTTGATTGATATGATGATGCCATTCATGGATGGGCCAACAACTATCAATGTATTGAAAAAAATTGATCCAGACATCAAAATTATTGGTGTTAGTGGATTAGCCTCCAATCATGAAATGATTAAAAGCCTTGGTAATAATGTCAAAACTCTTTTGTCCAAGCCCTACACCTCAAGCGACTTGTTAAGAAATTTACAGATGGTGATTAATACAAAGTAGAGTTAGTCATTAGTCATTAGTTATTAGTCATTTGTTCAAAGTAAATAACTAATGCCCAATACTTCGCCTTACCTCGGCTTCTCTGCGAGACGCTACGCGTTAGCGGAGCTTTCGCTTTAGCGATACGCTCGGCACGAGTCGCTCAGTACAAGTGCCCAATCAAAATGGTAAGTAGCAGTGGTAAGATGTTTTCATGGCTGCTCTAATTCTTGCTATTGATGAACAAACTATTGGATGAGACGCTGTCAATCAAGATTGCTGAACAGATAAACAGCAGAGCTAGCACCCCGTTTGATAATGCTTACAAAGCAGCATTGTCCACTGAGGGAGCAAGATATATTCAGGGATTTTTAGCTTTTGCTGGAAAGCCATATAGACCGATTGAACACAGTTGGATTGAGCTAGGCGATACCTCGGATAATGACTCCCTTGTACGCATTATCGATCCCACATTACCGCACCTGAATAAAAATCCCCAAGAACTCTGGTATTTTGCAGCACAAAGGCTGACCATTAAAAAACTCAAAGCCATCATTGAAGAATCGAAAGAAGATTATCCAGAAGACGATCCCTTGCCAATCTATGGCGATCCACCTTATGAATATTACGGTGATGTGATGTTGGGTGGTCAAGACTACTTGGCAGCATATCAAGCCGCAGAGGCTAAATGTAGAGAAATCAACGAACAAAACCCTGAGAGGAACTAAGAAAAGTAAATTAAATAATTCGTAACTACGTTAGCAAAGCGGTAGCGAGTCCGCGTACTCTTACAGAGAAGCAAGCTACGCGCTGCGTCTGTCTGCGACACGCTGCGCGAACAAAGAGAGCGTCATTACGAATTATTTAATACGATTTTCCATCGCTGCCAAAGTATTCTCTATAGCCACAAATTTTGTCTCCACGTACATCAAAGGAAACTGCTACCCGATTTTTGTACGGCTGTCCGAACAAAAGTCCCTCATCCCGAAATTCAAAGACAGCCGTTGTTTCATTGCTAGTAACACGGTCTAGACCAGTTAGGTTTAAACCAGGATTGAAGGATTCAAAAACGTACTCGAAAAATTCTCTAGCTCGCTCTTTTCCGACATTTAAACCGTGGAATTTTCCCATTGGAAACCAAAGGGTGAAATCTTCTGTGAGCATATCTAACAATGCTTGCCACTCTCCTGTTGCCATACCATGTGTAAGATTCTCAAATGCCTGTTGAGCAACTTTTAAAGTATTTTCTGAATTTTGTGTCATTCTCACCCCCGACTGGATATAAACTAATACCGTGTTACTTAAAACCTCACAACCACTTTGCCACAATTCTGACCACTGAGGAGATATTCTACAGCGTCGGGTACTGATTCTATGCCTAGAAACTGTGTTGGGTCAATGGCAACTTTGAGCTTGTCTGTGTAGAACAGGTTTAAGAGGCGATCGCGTGCCTCTACCATATATTCTTTATAATGAGACATGAGAAAGCCTTTCACAGAAGCTGCTTTCCAAAATAGCTGATGATAAATGCGTGGTTGTGTAATTTGCTCTACATTATTTGCGTATTCGGAGATAAAACCAACCACTACTAAGCGTCCCCGCACTGCCAAGTTTTCAACGCAGGTATCAAATACAGTTTTACCTACACAGTCGAAAATTAAATTAATCCCATTGGGGTATTCTTGCTTGAGGACTTGATTGAGATTTTCTGTACGATAGTTGATAATGCGATCGCACCCTAATTCTCTGAGTAACTTTGCTTTCGCCTCAGAACTGCAAGTACCAATGACATGATTCCCAGCTAACTTTGCCAATTGCACCGCAATATGACCAGTTCCCCCTGCTGCTGCTGTCACTAAAACCACTTCATTACTTTTCATTTCCCCCACTTGTTCCAATGCAACCAAAGCTGATATACCTGTAGGCATTAGTGTTAGCAACTCTGGTGTTGCTTCCCGCACCTTCACCGCTAAGTTTGCATCGATAACCTGATATTCTCGATAGCCACCACCACGCCAAGTTGTTACTACAGCATCACCTATTTGAAAATCTTTGACATTTTCACCCATAGCCACAACTCTTCCTACAGCTTCCACACCTAAATCAAAGGGAGGAATTGAGTTGATATAAGGAACATCACCACGACAAAGTAAGGTGTCAAAGCCACCGTTAACGCCAGCAAATTTATTTTGAATCACAACTTCACTAGCAGTAGGTTTGTCAATAGGAATTTCGACAATTTCAACAGCATATTTAAAATCTTGATTAAGTTGCTTTACTATTAACTTTCTGTAGGTTTTTGCGTTCATTTACCAATCTTATTTAAGAAATATAAATCTAGGTGCGTTAGCTGAAAGGATAACGCACTATCAACAATCTAAGATGCATTACATTAGGCTTATAAAGCTTTGTCCCACTCTAATTGATGAGCTAAACCATACTTGATAAAATCTTCTTCTTTAGCTTTATCACTTTTACCAAAAACACCTAAGCTGTAAGGATTATCTTGCATCCGTTGTGTAACTTGCTCTTTCTCAAATTGGATAACTTCCTCTCTAGGTTTATCCGGTTTAAAAAAGTCTACAACTAAGACAGTTCTATCATAATTAGTGTAATTATGCGGACAGTGTGGATAGCTGTGATCTAAAACCAGAAATTTTCCTTCATGCCAATAAAGCTGGTCATGACATATTTTCATAGCCACATCCCCCTCTGGCACAATTAATCCTAGATAGCCACGATTCATGTGAGGGTTATAGTTCACATGTAGCTTGATATCCAAGCCTGGATGGAAAGTACCATAATACACGTTTCTAATTATCTCATCATCGCTAAAGTTAACTTTTTCTATTACCTTAGACAAATTTGAGAAATATTTCTCTCTTAATGCGAGTGCTTTTTGCGATGCATAATCTGACCCATAATCAGGATATTGTATTTGATGCACCTGAATATATTTTTCAATAAACATACCTTGAAATAAAATACCAAAAGCGCTGTATTTGGCATCACCCTTGGTTTTAATCGTTTTACTTTTAGGTCCCAAAATCTCATAAGTGAGTTTTAACTCCTCATGAGATGCATCCTTAATAAAGCGGGTAAACTCATCTCTAATCACTTGCCAGTTCTCTTCAAAACTTTTGAGAAAAGTAAATTCCTTTGGGTCTAGATGATACTCATTAAAACTTTCCATTGTCTTTTCTCCTGAAGATGATTTCATAAAAAACCGTTATATAATTATGGGATTTGGTCTTCGCCCCGATTCGATGTTGGAATTCCTGACTAAACTCATTTTAGTGCGAGGTCTACTGTGTCTGAAACTCCCCTATTAGATCAAATTATCAAAAATGTGCGGGTAGTTCGTCCCCATCAGGATGCAATCGAACTACTCGATTTAGGAATTAAGGATGGGAAATTTGCTCAGATTGCCCCTAATATTAGCGCAGACACAGGCAAAGAGGTATTTGATGGCAAAAACTTGCTGGGCTTTCCTGGGGTCGTGGATGCCCACATGCACATCGGCATTTATCAATCCCTCGACAAAGATGCTGTGACTGAAACTAAAGCAGCCGCAATGGGAGGCGTGACTACCAGCTTAAATTACATCCGTACAGGACAGTATTATTTGAACAAAGGCGGCTCCTACCGCGATTTTTTTCCAGAGGTGTTGGCCTTATCGGCAGGTAATTTTTTTGTAGATTACAGCTATCACATTGCACCTATAGCTAGCCAGCATATCGACGAAATACCTTTATTGTTTGAAGAACACGGTGTATCTTCGTTTAAAATTTTCATGTTTTATGGTGGATATGGGCTGCATGGTTTGTCAGACCAGCAAAACCTCTTTTTAATGATTAATAAAGATGAACGGTACGATTTTGCTCATTTTGAATTTATTATGCGTGGTCTAACTCGCTTGATGGCAGAACATCCAGAAGCGCGAGATACTATCAGCTTGAGTTTGCACTGCGAAGTTGCAGAAATTCTCAACGCCTATACCAAAATAGTTGAAAACGATTCAACTCTTAGCGGATTACACGCCTATAGTGCAGCACGTCCACCTCATTCCGAAGGTTTAGCAATTTGCATTGCTTCTTATTTAGCGCATGAGACTAACTGTGCAAATATCAATTTGTTGCACCTAAGTTCGCGTAAAGCAATGGAAGCAGCTTTGACTATGCAAACTGCTTTTCCTCATATCAACTTTCGGCGAGAAGTTACTGTTGGGCATTTGCTATTAGATGTCGATACTCCTAATACAATTTGGGCAAAGGTAAACCCCCCTATCCGTCCCCGTGCTGATGTGGAATACTTATGGCAAGCAGTATTGAACAATCAAGTAGATTGGATAGTTAGTGACCATGCTTGCTGTTCTGCTGAACAAAAAAGAAGTGCTAAAGACCCGAATAATATTTGGTTAGCAAAGTCTGGTTTTGGTGGTACAGAATATTTACTTTCTGGTGTATTTAGTGAAGGTAGTAAGCGGGGAATGTCTTACAACCAGATGGCTAAGTTGCTGTCTTGGAATCCATCTCGGCGCTTTGGTTTGTTAGAAAAAGGTGATATTGCTATTGGTTATGATGCTGATTTGGTGTTGGTAGACCCCAATGAAAGCTTTGTGGTACATGCTGCTGAGTCGGAATCACAACAAGGTTATACACCCTTTGAAGGAGTAGAGTTAACTGGGCGAGTAAAGAGTACCTTTTTGCGTGGAAATCTTATTTACAACAACGGACAGGTTTTGGGTTCACCCACTGGACGTTATTTAAAAAGACCTTCTAGTAATCCACATGGAAACCTCGCTGCTTAAAAAAGCTACGTGTCTTGGGGTATATATGACAAGACTGTTGCAACTTGTGATAAATCTCTATCAACGCGGATAAAGAATAAGGAACCATCATCTGTTCTGTGCCAAGGAGAGGTGGTAAAGGTGGGAATATAACCAAAGTAATCCTTTACAAATCGGTAGTCTCCAATATCACAGTATCCAGCTAGGCAATACCCTTCCTCGTTATAACATTGAATCATTGGGGAATTGCCATCATAATGTGGCAAGATAGCAAGCAGCCAGACTCCACCCCCGTTACTATCTCTCCTTAGCCACTTCTTATGTGCTTGTACAAATTGAACTGTTTCTGTATCGCCCCACGGTAGCAATTTGCTATCCAATGCTGGGATGAAGCCACTTAACTTAGCATCTGGATGATCGTTTAGCGCATATTTATACTTGAGAGAGCCGTTTTCCATCCAGAGGATTTCCACTTCCTCATCACCTAGCACTTTCCAAGGGCCTACTCTGACTCCTGCGGGGATAAAGGAGTAGCCATGCTTGCTTAAGTGCCACTCTCCCACTTGGATTGCACCCCTAAGCACGAAAATCTCCAAATCAGAAGTAAAGAAGCCAGACGGTGCTTCAAACTGCCGTGGTATTACAACTCTTGAGGTTGATGCACCACTATCATGCCAAGTAAGTAATCGACGGCTTCCAGCTACTACATCCTCTGGCATTCCACTGATGCGCCATGCGTGTTCTTCTGGTAACTCATTCGTATCAAAGTACTGGTACTGGCGAGGTACATACTCTTTGGAGATTGCTGTGCGCCTTCCCGATAGGTTCATGCGCCCTCTACCGTCTCCACCCCAATCCTCTTTTATAGATGCTACATGCAAAAAATCATTACTTTGGTTTTTTTCTGCGGAATTAAAATTGATATTTTCTTCGCCCACGACTTCACATTCTCCTGGTTATATGCTTCTCCTTAGGCATTCAATTTTATATTGATATTGTGTTGACTGGATTTTCCTCTCAAAATTCAATTGTTAATTCCGCAAATTACCTTTTTTGTGAGATGTTCTGTAGCCATTCAATCAGGGGCCTTAAGGTTCCTGGTAATGCTGCTTCACTGACAGTCACTGTATGCTGCTTGCCGTTATCTTCTACTGTCAACTTATACTGAAAGCGATCGCTCTGGGGATTTGGCGAAGTAATATGTTCAGGTAGCCTAAATAAATCAGCAGCTTCTACCAATCGGGGAAGTGTGCTGGCTTCGTTTGGCGGGAGAGTGTCTGTATCAACGGTTGTTTTCTTGGTAATCCCAGCAAAGCCGCCCGTGCGTTCTAACGATATCCGCATTTTTTTGCTCTCCGTTGTGCTACTTAGTTAGGAGAAATACAAAGACTGGGAGATGATAGTTTTCACCTCCCAGTTTAGCAACAACAAGTAGTACATCTAAAAGTTAAGAGTTAAGAATTAGGTGTTAGAAGTTAAGAAAAAACTCCTAACTCTTGTACAGACGCGATTAATCGCGTCTCTCCTAACTCCTAATTCTAAATAACTCCTACCTTTTGCCAAGCGTTCTGCACAGCTTTTTGCTCATGACTGTCATTACCGTAGAGTTCGCCAGCAATTTGAATCGTGACGTTGGCAGCTTTTTTAAAATCTGCTTTGGCACGCAAGCGATCGCGTAAAGCTATGTACCATATTTTACCTGTTTTTTCCCAGGCATAGCCACCAATCTCAACAGCCGCTAGATAAAAGGCATGGTTAGGGATTCCTGAGTTGATATGCACCCCAGCATTATCTTCAACACCTGTATATTTATCTTTCACATGGGCTGGTTGGGGATCTTTACCCAATACTGGATCATCGTATGCTGTTCCTGGTGCTTTCATCGAGCGGAGGGCAACACCTTTGACAGTCGGTACCAAAAGACCTTCGCCAATCAGCCAATCTGCCTCTTGTGCAGTCTGATTTTTGGTCTTTTGTTTCACCAAGGAACCAAAGACATCAGAAAATGATTCATTCAGCGCCCCAGGTTCGCCATAATACTGTAAACCTGCTTCGTATTGAGTTATACCATGAGCTAGTTCATGCCCAATCACATCTATTGACTTGGTGAAGCGTTGAAACAGTTCTCCGTCGCCATCACCATAAACCATTTGGTCGCCGTTCCAAAAGGCGTTGTCATATTTAACGCCATAATGCACGGTGGAATCTAAACGTAGTCCTTTGTCGTCAATCGAATTGCGATCGAATATTTCATAAAATAAATCATAAGTAGCACCAGCACCATCGTAGGCTTCATTCACCGTTGCATCACTGCTTGGTGGCTCTCCCTCACCGCGCACTAGTGTACCAGGAAGTTGCTGCCCACTTTTCGCATCGTAGATGGTGCGGCGCTTCTCACCCGGAGAAGGTGCAAATGAGATAGTACCTACAACGTCTCTGCGTCCACGAAACTGTGCTGAAACATTTAATGTATGAAAAGCCCAACTCCGCTGCTGGGGATTCCCATTCACCACGACATTTTCCAGCATGTGGGGCGGGACAATACAACATATAGGGCATCTAGAGTAAAGTGGATGCTCATACTTGAACCCGGCTGATTTCTTTTTATTTCGAGCCATCCAAGATATTCTCCTTTTGAAACTAAGTGATGGCAAACAGTGGCTTTAACTCCACTTTTGAAACGAGCAGAAAAACGAATCTAAATCGCGTGTCTCTGGTTTCTTTATGATTAAAATTTTCTACTCTGTATTTTCGGATAGGTCTGTGGAGGATTGATAGTACCCTCACGGGTACTTCTGATGTGGAAATATTGTATAAAAATACAAAGCTAGCTTAATTACCGCAAGTTATAGCCAAAAACCTTGCGTGAGTTAGCAAGTCCTCCTTTACAGACCTAATGCGTTTATATATTAGTTCTGATCAAGAGAAATAATGTTATTTATTGCTGTTTTGTTACTATCAAGCTGTTAATGCTATAAATACCCACCAGAGACAGGTGAATCCCAAATCTAGACATCCATCCAAAACCTCAAATTTTCACAGCCAGCCACCAAACACCGCCAGTCCATAATATTTCCAAGGTACTGCAACTGTCTTAAATCCAGCTTTGCTCAACATTTCTAAATGAGCATCCAAGCTAGCTAGCTGGTCTTGACTGGAGTAACCTTGGGTGCTGCTTGCGCCAAGCTTGGCGCGAATCTCTGTTAAACTAGTTCCCTGTTGAACTGACCATTCCTCTCGTGCCGCTTTGTAAACTTCTGCTAAGGCTGGTGATTCTGGTAAAGTAGGGTCTGCATTCCAAAAACAGCCGTCTTGAGTCAGGCTAGCAACAATTCGCTCAAATAACTTCAATTTCATCTCATCCTGGAGATGGTGGATTGCCAAGGATGAAACACAAGTATCAAATTCGCTACCAATATTCAAGTTATCTGGATTATTTGCCCAGTCGCCAAAATCTGCTTGAATACCAACCCACCGTTTTTGATATCCAACTTCGGTGATTTTATCTTGGGCAAATTGCAGCATTCGAGGTGAGTAATCTAAGGCAATTACTTGGGCATCTGGAAAGCGGTTGAGTATCTTGAGACTAAGTTCTCCTGTACCACAACCTAATTCTAAAATACGCCGACTTGTGGAAGGTAGACAACGGGCAATTACCTCCAACATCTCATCGTATCGCGGTAACAGTTGGCGAATACCAGTGTCAAAATCAGCAGTGTTGGCGAATACCTCTCCAGGAAATAACTGTTGCATGGGGATTGGAACTAATATATACACTAATCAATATTAATCATCCATCATTACCGAGATACCTTTATGGATAGCCATATAATTTTTTCTCTATGCACTCTTGGTATTGATACTAAAAAGTATAACGCTGATTGCTGCTTTATCCTTACATCTGTTGAAGAATCTGCATTGTTTCCACGCTGACAGTGCAAACTCTTTGTAATAAATCTATCACTTGTTCTTTGTAATCTGCAAAGCGATATGTATTGAATTTTTCCGCAATTGTAGGGTCTTTAAGTTTCTTTTCTTTGTATTGATCTAAAATCCATTCTAAAGCACAACGGTTGCCAAGGCGATATTCCCAAGTAATATTAGGGATGCCTTCTAGAGTTGTAACATCATCTAAAATTATGGTTCCTTTCGTTATATCGCTTTTGAGTCTTGCCTTTGGTGTCTTGTTATTACCTTTAGCCAAAGGCAAATCAATTCGTTTTAAAGGATAGGGTTCGATAGTTTCATAATTGATGTGCAAATACATCAACTCTTTACCCCAGTTAACCCATTGGTGAAAGTCATCGTACAAGGGTAAGCGGGGAAATTCTCGTTTCAGATTAAGTTCGTATTTAGTACGGTAGGCAGGATTGTGCAAGACTGCGTAAGTATAGTGGAAAATATCTAATTTGGTAATTGTAGAGTCGTTGTAGTGAGTTTGGAATTGTGCTAATCCCCAGTCAGTGATGTTGTCGATGCGGTTCCCTTCTTTGTCGTAGCGGTAGAGGGGAAGACATTGTACCATATCTAATGAATAAATTGCATAGTCAGGCAAGATGTTTGAAGCAATAGCTGCAAAATTTAATCTACTTCCAGCAGTAAACAAAATTGCTTTATTATCAACATTTTGACCGAATATTTGGCTCTGCTGATATTGTATTTCATTTAAATTCTTATTAAAATAAAGTTTTCTTTTTACAAATGGTCTGTATAAAGCATCTATAAAACAACTTTCTTTAAAGCTATATTTTTCACCTTTTATCAAATCTTTCTTAACAGCTCTGCTCCACTTAATACTAGAATCAATAGCTACAGTTTTATACTGATGTAATTTTCCATAATATTTCTCAACATCTTGATTATAAACCTGAATTAGATATTGGATTTTTTTCTCCAGATTTTCAAAGCAATCGTCATAAACCCACTCATCTCTTGCAGTAACAACACCCAACGAAAACAACTTAAAAACAGCATACTCATCTTTCTTGCTTTTACCAAGTTTAGTTTCCTTGTTAGCTAATGGGAACAAGCTATCAAAATCATTATCAGTAAAGTTTATCCAGTTGTTCCTTTTATCTGGTGTAATGTGTTCAAAATTAATTTGAGATAACTTAGTTTCTGCCAGAAACCTTAGCTTATCCTCTGCTGTTTCAAATTCTGATCTATGGCTGAAAAAAATTTTACACGCTCCGCTACTTCTTTCCTTTTTCTTTACCATAAAGCTAACAGCAATGCCAGCTTGAATTCCAAAAACATTATGCTTAGTTCCTGATATTTTAGGATTGGCTCTTACATCCCCACCTAAATCAATAATATAAATTTCGCTGAAGTCATCATTAACAGCTTTTCTAAATCCATCAAAAGTTTTCGCATTGATAAAAGATGAGTTTGTAATAAAAGCCAAAATACCATTTTCATTTAACTTGTTTGTTGCCCAGCGAAAGAAACGGGCATACATATCATAAACTTTGGTTTTTTGGGCATTACTATATTTGACGTAACTATCTTTAATTAACTTGTCTATTTCTGGATATAAGCGATTTTTATTATTATCATTTTCATTCGCTTGATTTGCATTGTAAGGCGGATTACCAATAATCACTGATATTTTACTTTCATTCTGCCGTTTAATTCTCTCTGTATTTTCTACACTCAGCGAAAGCAAATTCATCTGCTTGCCTGCAAATGATGTATGTTCCAACGTATCGACAAAACAAATATTTTCAAACTCTTGATATTCACCCATCTTTTGCTTATAGGTGTATTCAATATTCAAATTAGCGATGTAATAAGGTAAAATCGCCACCTCATTACAATGAATTTCATGCTTATATTTATATTCCAGATTATTTTTAGGCAAATAATCAATTAATTCAGTAATGAAAGTGCCAGTTCCTGTAGCCGGATCTAAAATTTCTACATCTTTATCAGCTAGCAGCTTACCAAAATTTTTATGAACTAAATAATCTACACTTTCAATCATGAAGCGTACAATTTCATTCGGCGTATAGACAATACCTAGCCTGTCAGCCGCTTTCGGATTATATGCTTTATAGAAATTCTCATAAAGCACTTTTAAAAACTTCTGCTTTTCATGATGATTATAAATATTCGCAGCAGTTCTTCTAATGACTCCATAGTAACGCTCAATAGTACCAAGAGTATTTTTTTTAGTACTACCTGTAAAAAAGGTATCGATGATAGTTTTTAATTCACGAGCAATATTATTTTCTCGATGAAACTGAGATTCATTGAAGATGCTGATAAAGATATCTTCAGTTAAAATATGCTGAATCATCATTTCTCTAACATCCAGCAAAGTAACTTCAGGATTAATTGATTCTTTGCAGATATTCCAAAATTTAGCTCTCGCTGTTTGAAAAGCTGCGTTTGTTTCGATTTGACTATCAATTAAGTCACGCAAAGCATTTAAAACAGTCGGTAAGTCTTTTTTAAAAGTTTCAATCGCCTCACGAAAATCTTTAACTTCCGGGCGAACATAGTTAATAAAATATGTAATTATTCCATCCAGTGCGTCAGGATCTTTCATCGGGACGCGCATGGTTTCTTGTCCACCCTGAATTAAAACCGCTGTTTGCGAGTCTTCAAATAGAATGTTACTATCTGGATAGCCTTTTATAAGCTTTTTCTCAATTTCTTGGTCTAAATTATCATATTCATCTTTACTTTCCCAGTAGCCCCAATCCAAACGCAAAGCATCTTTAACTGTGCCATCTGGATAAACAAGTTTGCCGCTAGGTGTTTTATAATCTAGTTCGGGGATAAGTCTAAATTCTCTAGGTTTGCAATATTCATTGACTAAGTTTTGAAATGCAACCCGAATCGATGTTTCTTTACGTGAACCGCCATACTGTATGATTCTTTCTACTTCTGTGTGATATTGACTAACCAGAAGTTTGGACATACTTTATCAAATTTTTATAATTTTCTAATCTGCCCAATTTAGCTGCTATATCACTTAGCCACATCAGAATATATAACGAAGAAAAATTAAAGTTATTTTGGGATGTCCGTAAAAACTAAGAGACGCGATTAATCACGTCTCTGCAAAATATATTTATATAAATACACTGGCAATTTTATTAATAGTCTTGAGTTGTACTACTATGTCTGTAACCACAATCTACTTGGTTAAGCGATCGCTTTTGCATTTATGGTGAAATAAGCTAAAGTGATTAGTTCAGCAAGAAGCTGTCTTTTCATTAACCTCTATCTTCTGTCAGGTGCGAACTTGACATTAAACGTACTAATCTACCTCTAGTGGAAAAGGCTTCGCTGTGTTTGGTTGGGCAAAAGATGGATTTTAGTCAGACTCTAATTGCAAAAAGTGATGCCATTCTCGATCAATGGGTAGAAGCGGTTTACCAGGATCAACAAATTGAAGCTACTAATGAACTTACTTTCAAAGCTGTACGGGATAGCTTACCCCGCGTTTTAAAAGCGTTAGCAACAGTACTTTCTGAATCTGCAACGAGCGATTTGCAGACAGTAGTAGATGCAAGTTTAGAACACGGCACACTTCGCGCCCAACAGGGATTTGAACCAGCGGAAATTGCGCGAGAATATCGTTTACTGCGGTTTGTGATTTTTTCCTTTTTAGAAGACGATTTATTACAGGGATCTGCACAAGAGGTGCTAAGGGCTGTTCGCCTGATCGATACAGTAATTGATGAAGCGATCGCTCGTTGCTTTAACAGTTATACTCAAGGACGATTACAAGAGCTTAAACAACTCCAAAGTCAGTTGCGGTTGACTAACCAAGAGCTAACTCGTTTGGTTCGCGCTAATAAAGATAGTCTCTCTCATTTGGCTCATGAACTGAAAACGCCCCTCACTTCAATCATCGGTTACGCAGACTTATTTCTGCGCCAGCAGCGTCAACAACCAGAACTCAAGGACACCTATGCAAATCTTGAAAGTATCGAGCGAGTTCTCAAGAGCGGTAGACTTCTTGTCCGGTTAATTAACGATACTCTGGAAATTTCGCGCTATGATGCCGGACAGATGAAATTGCAGCCTACTTTAACCGATGTGCGTAGTTTAATCAACTTTGTTTTAGAGATGATTGAGCCATTAGCGCGTGCTAAAGAATTATCCTTGGTTGTTGAATGCGAACGCGCTCCAAGTCAAGTTATCACAGATCCTCTTCGGCTTCAGCAAATTCTGACAAATCTGCTGAGTAACGCAATTCGCTACACACAATCTGGTTCAATTTATTTGGAGTGCTGGACGATATCTCAACAGCAGTGGGCTATCTCCGTTACCGATAGTGGTATTGGTATTTCTCTAGATGCTCAAGCACAAATCTTCAATCCCTATTTTCGTGAAGTAACTGCTCCTCAAGTGAAAAGTTCTGATGGTACAGGATTAGGTTTAGCAATAGTCTCTCGATTGGTTCAGTTAATGGATGGTGAAATCAAAGTAGATTCACAGCTAGGAAAAGGGTCTACATTTACAGTAATTTTGCCATTAGAAACAATTGCTCAGGTATGACTGTCGCTTTGCTACAACTGAAAATTTAAAACTTGAGAGTAAAATTGCAACTTAAATTGGTGCGTTATACTGCGTTAACGCACCTACCAATTGGGACACCTACTCGTCAATTTGACCAACGCGGCGGATATTCAAAATGTCAGTCATTTTCTTAATTTGGACGAACACTTGCTCTAGTTGAGAGCGATCGCGTATATCTATTCCTAAGTCGATCAATGCAGGTTGACCAGTAGAGGTTTTCACCTGGGCATGGCGGACATTGATTCCTTGGTCACTTAACCGTGACAAAATATCTTTTAGCACCCCTACGCGGTCAAGAGCTTCAATTTGAACATCCACTGGGTAAGTGTGCGGACGACCACTATTTTCGGCGGCTGGGTTCCATCTAACTGGTACTAAGCGCTCATACTCCACAGTCTCTAGATTATGGCAGCCTTGGCGATGAATTGAAATCCCCCTACCTCGCGTCACCACACCAATAATCGGTTCGCCAGGAATCGGGGTACAACACCCAGCTAAATAATATACCAAACCTTCAACCCCAAAAATTGGCGAATCTACGGTGCGAGAAGTGGTTGGAGGTGCATCTCGCAAAGCTTTTGATGTAGTTGATTCTTTGGGGACAAATAGCGGCACAGTGGAAACTGGTTGTTGTCCCTTCGCTACTTCTCGCCAGCGATTTAATACTAGGTTTAACGTTACTTCACCGTAACCCAAACCAGCGAGTAAATCTTCCACGCTGTGGTAGTTACATTTTTCGGCAACAGTCTCCATCGCATCCGACTTCAACAAACTTTCAAAACCAGTTTTCCCAAGTTCCTTTTCTAACAATTCCCGTCCACGGGCGACATTTTCTTCCCGGCGCGATCGCTTGTACCATTGTTTTATCCGATATTTCGCCGCCGAAGTTCTGACGAAGTTCAACCAATCCAAACTCGGATGGCAATTCTTTTGGGTTAGAACCTCTACAATATCGCCATTTTGCAGCCGCGTTGACAGTGGCACCATTCGCCCATTCACCCGCGCCCCTGCACAATGGTTCCCCACTTCCGTATGAATGCGATAAGCAAAATCTACAGTGGTAGCACCAGGACTTAAAGGAACAACATCCCCCTTAGGGGTGAAGACATAGACATCATCTTCAAATAGATTATCTTTTACACTGTCAAGATATTCTTGTGCATCCTTGAGATCGGTTTGCCATTCCAGCAGCTGCCGCAGCCAAGTAAACTTGTCATCTGTCGCTGTCAAATGGCTAATACTAGAACCTCCTGTTTCTTTGTACTTCCAATGGGCGGCAATCCCGTACTCGGCGATATGATGCATTTCGATTGTCCGAATTTGCACCTCTAAAGGACGGCCTGTTAGTCCAATCACCCCAGTATGCAACGACTGGTAACGGTTAGGCTTTGGCAATCCAATGTAGTCCTTAAATCTCCCAGGAATTGGGCGAAAAGCATCATGAACCACCGCCAACGCCCGATAGCATTCCTCATTGGTTTGGACAATAATCCGCAGCGCCGCCAAATCGTAAATTTCATGAAATTCCTTTTGCTGTCGGTGCATTTTTTGGTAAATGCTATAAAGGTGTTTGGGACGACCGCTGATATCCTGAAATTGGATTCCAGCTTGCTGCAAACGTTCCCGCAAAATATCTGTAGCTTTGGCCAATTTCTCTTCTCGCGCCGTCCGTTTTTCGGAAACATGCTCTTGCATTTGGCGGAAAGCTTCCGGTTCCAAATATTTAAAAGCCAAATCTTCCAGTTCCCATTTAATCCGCCAGATCCCCAAGCGATTTGCTAAGGGTGCAAAGATATCTCGCGTTTCTTGAGCACTGCGGCGGCGGCTGGCCTCTGACATGTATTGTAAAGTTCGCATATTATGCAAACGATCTGCCAATTTCACCACAATTACCCGAATATCTTGCGCCATTGCCAAAAACATCCGCCGGAAGTTTTCGGCTTGGCTTTCGGTTTTGCTGGTGAAATTGATTTTAGAAAGCTTGGTAACACCTTCGACCAATTGCCGTACTTCTGGGCCAAAACGTTCTTCTATTTCTTGACTTGTAACTTCTGTATCTTCAACTACATCATGGAGAAATCCAGCTGCTATCATAGCAGCACTACCTCCCAAGTCACGCAGCAATTCAGCCACAGCAATGGGATGAGCAATGTATGGTTCTCCCGATTTGCGGTATTGACCTTGATGCAGTTGATAAGCAAATTCAAACGCGCGACCAATCAAGACTGTATCACTATGCCTTCGGTCATCTTCCGCTGCGCCGCTATTTGTGGATGACTCCTTTAAACATTTTTTTAACCATTCCGGAATGGCTAGTTCAACTGATGAATTTATAGCTAGACTGCTCATACTATTGGGTTTGGATAGGATCGGTAGATAAGTGAATGATAAATAAAATTGGCAGCATCAACCTAAGAAGATGCTGTCGCCCAGAAACGGGTAGAAAAAAGTGTAAGGATGATTCTCCAATTGCCAATGGTAGTCATCCAGTTTGAGTTTCAAGGATCATAAAAGAAAATCCATTGATGGCAAACAAAGCCTCAAACCATGATTTGAGGCTTTTAGTGCTGATAAGTCTTTAAGAAAGTTTATTGTAGAAGAAAAATTACTTGACATTAATACTATCTTAACTAGCACTGGATGTCTTTAAACCGTGAGAAATATCTAGCACTCGTAACCTTGCTAGAGCAATTACGCTCCGATGCCACAACTACCCCAATCGTTGCGCCCGAACTGCGACAGCGTGTAGCCTCGTTGCAGCAATTTTTTGGTCAGCAGATTGTGCCTTTGGCTGATGAAAACTGGCAAGTGCAGTCTTATCAAACGGAGATGAGCAAGCAATTGCGCTTGTTGCAAATAGATGTGATGTTTTTGCAAGGAGCGCGGCAAGCATCTACTGCACAAACGAGACTTCAAACGATTAGCGATCGCTTGACAACCCTCATTCAATACTGTGATGCTATTCTGCAACCAGAAGCGGAAGGAGAAAAATAACAATTGTTCACCTTTTTCTCTAATTACTCCATCATCTCATTTATGACCTGTACTGAAAAGTTATTTTGCTAACAAGTTGGGAGTAGGGAGTGGGGAAGAGGCAGAGGGGCAGGGAGCAGGGAGCAGAGGTGAAAGAGGTAATTTTTATTCTCCCCCTTGCCCCCTGCCCCCTGCTCCCCTGCTTCTTCCCAATTCTCAATGCCCCTTTAAGTAATGCCAATGCCTTTGAGGAGAAGATTCATTGTACGGCGCATGTATGCTTCTACTGGCTCGGTTGTGGGTTTGAAGATCAGTGCATAATATAGTGACCCACTCACAAGATCGATAATTAAGTCTACGTCTGCATCCTTGTGAATTTCACCTCTGGACATGGCACGCTCAAGTACTTTAGCAAAGGCTTCACGTCGGAGTTTTGTATACTTTGTCCAATAGACCTCTGCAAACTGAGGATTGCTAGACGCTGTACTAATGATTAGGGCGAGTGTCTGACGACCAAGGGGACTATCTATTTTTTTGGCGGCATTATTTATCAAAATATCCATGTCTCCCCAAAAGCTGCCAGTATCGGGGATCGCTAAATCATCTCTGAGACTTTCTATAGCGTCTGCAACTAGTTCTTCTTTGGAAGTGTAACGCCGATAGATGGTCGTTTTACCAACTCCAGCACGGGAAGCGATCGCTTCTATACTCATGCTTTCATATCCTACCTCTGCAAGCAAATCTAAGGTCGCTTGCAGGATAGCTTGGTCGGCGTGGATGCTGCGTGGGCGTCCAGAGGTGCTGTTGATTTGCTTACTCATAAAATATCATCCCCAAGCAATATCTTCTTGGTCATTTGCTCCTACTTTTGGGCATAAAACATACCCTACGGGGAATAAATCAGTCCAGAACTTATTTCCTAAGCACTAAAACAGCAGCAATGACCATCCATCTTTAGCATAGGTATTTCTGCCACTTTTCATTAAAAACTCTCTTGACCGTTCTTATATGATACGCTACCGTAGCGTATATATACAATATTTAATTTTAGCTTTGGCGCAAGCGTAGCCCAACCAAGGCATTGCTTGACATCTGCCAAATATTACTTGTGCTAAATAATGGCTACCAACATTAAACGTTCTAGTTTTGACCAATTTGGTTATGTCCACGGGCCATTGAAGTGGGCGATCGCTTTTACGGCTTCCCTTGGTGCAATCTTAGAAGTAATTGATACCAGTATTGTCAACGTTGCCCTGACAGATATCCAAGCCAGCCTTGGTGCAACTGTCAGTGAAGTGGGTTGGGTAGTAACTGGATATGCGATCGCAAATGTTGTCTTAATTCCCTTATCTGCATGGCTGGGAGATTACTTTGGACGCAAAACCTACTTTATTTTCTCGTTGATTGGCTTTACCCTGGCCTCGGTTTTATGCGGTTTGGCATTTAATTTACCAATGCTAGTTATTTCCCGAATTCTTCAAGGTTTGTGTGGTGGCGGATTGCTAGCTAAAGCCCAAGCGATTTTGTTCGAGACTTTTCCACCTGCTGAACAAGGTCTGGCACAGGCAGTTTTTGGAGTAGGTGTAATTGCCGGGCCAGCCATTGGCCCAACTTTAGGAGGATTCTTGGTAGATGGTTTAGGCTGGCGGTGGATTTTCTTTGTTAATATCCCCTTCGGGATCGTTGCAGTGGCAATGTCATTGGCATTTTTGCCAAAAGACAAAGACAAAAGTGAGACACAAAGCCAAGCCGTCGATTGGTTTGGGATCGGGTTTTTGGTTATTGCTATTGGCTGTATGCAAACTTTGTTAGAGGAAGGAGAGAAAGAAGACTGGTTTTCCTCCAGTTTCATCACCACGTTAGCGATCGCCAGTATTATCGGTTTGGGGTTGTTTATTTGGCGAGAAGTGAAAACAGATCACCCTGCTGTGGATTTGAGAGTTTTGCGTCACCGTTCTTTAGCTGCGGGAAGCGTTCTCTCAGCAGTGGTGGGTATGGGGCTTTATGGCACACTCTTTGCTGTGCCGATATTTGCTCAGAGTGTGCTGCACTTTACGGCAACGCAGACAGGACTATTGTTAGCGCCTGGTGCTTTAGCATCTGCGATCGTTATGGTTTTATTAGGCAAACTGTCTAGTAAAATTGATGCCCGATTTTTAATTGCAATGGGCGCTGTTGGATCATCTGGAGTCATGTTTCAACTAGCAGCAATTACCCCACAAACTGGCATAGATGATTTATTTTGGCCATTGGTATGGCGTGGGGCTTTTACTGTATTTATGTTTCTCCCTTTGAGTTTGGCAGTTTTAGGCCCCTTACCCAAACAGGATATTTCTGCTGGCTCTGGTTTCTACAACCTCACCCGACAACTGGGTGGTAGCATCGGCATTGCCCTACTCACCACTTTGCTTGACCGACGAGAAGCTTTTCATCGAGCCATCCTATTAGCAAAACTTAGTCCTTATGACCCAGAAACCAGTCAGCGCCTCGATGCACTCAACGGGGCACTCCAAGGTCAAGGCATGGATGCGACAACCGCTCAACAACAAGCACTAGCTTTATTAAGTCAAACAGTAGATACTCAAGCTGCGGTTTTGTCTTACGCAGATTGCTTTCGAGTGGTAGGGGTAGGGTTCCTTTGCTCATTACCTTTGTTGCTATTTCTGGGTAAAGGCGGTGCAGGAGCGAAAGCGCCAGTCGGTCACTAGGAGTAATAACGTGTTCGGGTAAAGACTTATCATTTAGACCGCAGGGGGCAAGGGGCAGGGAGCAGGGGGCAGGGAGCAGGGGGAAAGAGGCTTTTACGATTTTTGCACAGATGTGGTAATCATAAGTGATTAACCGGACTTGATATAAGGTAAATAGCGATCGCATCCCTATTTGAAATTCTCTGATTGCAAAACTACGTAAAAACACGGCTTCCAAATTATTTTCTGCCGCAATTCATAGAAGAAAGTTAATATACACGGATTTATCTGGATAATAAAAGTAAAAGCCCCACTCAGTTTTGAGCAGGACTATGTGAAGTCTTATTGCTAGAATTAGAAATCTTTATCTTAGAAAAAGTTCATTATTGTAATAATGCCAACGCTGGTTAACATCATTAAAGCGCCCATAATTATAGATTGGCCTAGTGGATTGCTGAATTTTGAATTGTTCATTTAAGTAAAATCCTTTTTATTAATTGTTCCTTAACCATATCAAAATCAGTATAAATATCTATATAACCATTGTAAAACTTAAATTACCGTAAAGTTTCTTAGTAAAAACTTCATTTGTACTGAGGTGCTAATTTTTACTTACAATGGGTTAATCTCCCGATCTCCCCACTCCCCATTCTCCAGTTCCACAATGTAGTAATTTCCGAACAGAATAATTACCTTATCTCCGAGCGGAATACGCGCCTTTATGGGGTAAAATAAATTTTAGTCAAGGTAAAAATATTTGAACAGAAGATTATCATGACAGTTTCCACGGCATCTAGAAACCAAACGATCGCTTTTGACTTAGAAAAATTAAATCAACAATTTGAAACTGCCACTCCCAAAGAAATACTGGCATGGTCTATAGAGAATATCCCAACGGGACTGGTGCAAACAAGCGCCTTTAACGTGGATGACATGATAATTACCCATATTCTTTACAGTGAACTGAAGCATCCCGTTCCTGTGATCTTTCTCGACACCTTGCACCACTTCCCTGAAAGCCTAGAGTTAGTAGCCAAAGCCATACAAATCTACAACCTGGATCTGCAAACTTTCAAAACTCCAGACCTAGACACCCGCGAAGCCTTTGAAGCCAAATATGGTGACAAACTTTGGGACAAGGATATTGCAAAATTCCACCACATTACAAAAATTGAACCACTGCTACGGGGTCTAGACGAACTCAACAGCGTCGCTTGGATCACTGGACGCCGCCGTGACCAAGCAGTAACCCGTGCGAATATGCCCATATTTGAATTAGATGGTAAAGGTCGGCTAAAAGTAAATCCTATCGCTACCTGGACACGCCAAGACAGTTGGGTTTACGTGGCTGAACATGGAGTCATCTACAACCCTCTACACGACAAAGGTTATCCCAGCATAGGCGACGAACCCATCACCACCAAAGTAGGGGAAGGCGAAGACGAACGCGCCGGACGTTGGCGGGGAAGTGATAAAACAGAATGTGGAATTCATATTTAGTCATTGGTCATTAGTCATTAGTCATTAGTATTAAACAAAGGACAAATGACTAAGGACTAAGGACAAATATGATTAAAATCCTCCATCTCTCCGACATCCACATGGGAAGCGGCTTCTCCCACGGACGAATTAATCCCGCGACTGGATTAAATACACGACTGGAGGATTTTGTCAATACCTTGTCTATATGTATTGACCGAGCGCTGACAGATGCTGTTGATATGGTGATATTTGGTGGCGATGCTTTCCCGGATGCTACACCACCGCCTTATGTACAACAAGCTTTTGCCAGCCAATTTCGTCGTCTCATGGATGCCAATATTCCAACAGTGCTGTTGGTAGGCAACCATGACCAACACTCCCAAGGACAGGGAGGCGCGAGTTTAAATATTTACCGCACTTTGGGAGTGCCAGGATTTGTTGTTGGTGACACATTAACTACTCACTGCATCGAAACCCGCAATGGTAAAGTGCAAGTAATTACCCTCCCTTGGCTGACCCGTTCCACGCTGATGACTCGCCAAGAGACTGAAGGTTTGTCTTTGGCGGAAGTCAACCAACTGTTAACAGAACGCCTGCGAGTTGTTCTAGAAGGGGAAGTTCGCCGTCTTGACCCCAATGTGCCAACTGTGCTTTTGGCTCACTTGATGTCTGACAATGCTACCTTGGGCGCAGAACGCTTTCTGGCAGTAGGTAAAGGCTTTACTCTACCCCTATCTTTGCTGACGCGACCTTGTTTTGATTATGTAGCGTTGGGACACGTCCACCGCCACCAGAACCTGAATAAATCCAACAAACCACCGGTGATTTATCCAGGGAGTATTGAGCGAGTAGATTTTAGTGAAGAAAAAGAAGACAAAGGCTATGTGATGCTGGAACTGGAGCGGGGGAAGGCTGAGTGGGAATTTTGTCCCTTAACAGTTCGGACTTTCCGCACCATTGAGGTGGATGTCTCAAAAGCAGATGAGCCGCAAGCGTTGTTAATGAAAGCGATCGCTAAGTATGATATTCAAGATGCTGTAGTGCGGCTAATTTACAAACTCCGCTCTGAACAGATGGATTTAATTGATAGTTCCTCTCTACATACTGCTTTAAGTCCTGCTCATACTTACACTATTCAAGCAGAATTAGTGAGTCAATTAGCTAGACCCCGCATTCCTGAATTGAGTGCAAGTAGCAGCATCGACCCAATGGAAGCGTTGAAAACTTACTTGAACAATCGCGAAGACCTCAAAGACATAGCAGTATCAATGATGGACGCAGCACAGAAGTTGCTAGCAGATGATGTGGAAGTCTGGCTGGAAGCAGCAACTAATGAATAGGATAAATGCCAATTATCTTTTCATGTTTTAGGTACAGCGTCTCATTAATTCGTGGCGAATTTTCTTTGAAAATACTCCGCGTACCTTTGCGTAACTTTGAGTTTAAAAACGCTACGATTTAATGCAAAGTTGGACTAAATATTACTAGATAACTCGTGAGAAATTTAGAATGGTTTTATGAGAGTTAATGATTTCAAATTTAGTGCTGACCGACTCTATGAAGGTATGAACATCAATGGGTTAAAGGTTTAACGCCCGCGACAATGGGCACGTTGAAAGCATTGGGGGCGATTGAAGACTCGGTGGTGTCAGAATTTGGAGTTTAATGTACTACTTGATCTCAGGTGCGATCGCATTTCAATTCCCATTATATTCTGATTCAGTAATGAGCGCGATCGCTAAATATCATATTCAAGATTCTGTGGTGCGGCTACTTTGTTTTCAAAACAGCTTTACAAGGTAAAAAAAGTCGACTTTCTCCTACTATTTGGTATTACTCATCACATATTATTTAGCAAAAATTATGTATGGATGCAATCAGATTTTTTCGCTTTCCAGCAGAAAAAAGCCGTTTTTTGAAATTCCTTGGTAAATCAGATTTTTTGCTACTATTGCTCACTTAGTAAAAAAAATTGAAGCCAGATGATAAATATTATTCTCTATACTCTATAATTCTCTTAATTACGGTATCCGTCTAGAAATACCGTAGATTTAGGGGTAAATTCTGATGAGCAAGTGGCAACAAGCGACACAATTAAGTAAATTCCTAAGTGAGGGGATGCAGGCTTATGTTATGAAAGCTTTGCAGAGCATAAAACTCTCCTATCAACACACAATTAGCAATTGGTTGAATGGAAAAGGTGTACAAAGCTTTGTAAGTCTGTTTTTAATAGGTATTTTTTTGAGTATAGCAGTTGCCTCCTGTTCTGGAAGCAGTTCAGCTAGCAAAAATGATGTTAAGTTAAAACTTGTTTCTTTCTCTGTCACCAAAGCCGCTCATGACCAGATAATTCCCAAATTTGTCGAAAAGTGGAAGCAAGAACATAACCAAAACGTTACATTTGAGCAAAGTTATGGTGGTTCTGGCGCTCAAACGGCTGCTGTCATTAACGGTTCGCAAGAAGCAGATATAGTACATTTGGCACTTCCCCTGGATGTCAACAAAATTCAGCAAGCAGGTTTGATTAAAACAGGTTGGGAAACCAAAGCTCCGAGAAGTGGTATCGTTAGTAGATCGGTTGCTGCGATCGTAACTCGCGAAGGTAACCCCAAAGGCATCCAGACTTGGGCAGACTTGGCAAAAGATGGCGTGAAAGTGATTGCAGCTAACCCAAAAACTTCTGGTATTGCTATCTGGGAATTCTTAGCTTTCTGGGGTTCGGTAACTCTAACAGGCGGTGATGAGGCGACAGCGCTAGATTATGTCACCAAAGTTTATAAAAACACCCCTATTTTAACGAAAGATGCCCGTGAGGCTAGCGATTTATTCTTCCAAAAAGGTGAGGGAGATGTCTTAATTAACTACGAAAATGAAGTAATTTTGGCGGGGAAAAATGGGACGAAGTTGCCTTATGTTGTACCCCAAGTCAATATTTCCATTGATAATCCTGTAGCGGTAGTCGATAAAAACGTTGATAAACACCGTACTAGAGAAGTTGCACAAGCATTTGTTGATTTTCTTTACTCAACAGAAGCTCAACGGGAATTTGCAAAATTACAATATCGTCCTGTTAACCCCACTGTAACCCAAGAAGTAGCATCACAACATCCGCCAATTAAAACTTTATTCACATCTCAAGATTTAGGTGGTTGGGAGATTATCCAGAAAAAGTTTTTTGGAGATGGGGCAATTTTTGACAAAGTTCAAGCTGCGAGCAAAGCATGATATCTCTTTTTTTCATGCCACATTCTCTACAGTTTGCAAATAGCCAAGTATAAGGAATTCTCAGTCACTTTATCTCAATTGATAATTTATGAGCTTTCGTAGCCGATTTCAGAATAGCTTTTTTATAACATCTTTAATGCTTATTACCAGCAGCATTACTGCTTGTAACAGCGGACAAGAATTGAAAAGTCAGGTGAGTATTGATGGTGCTGCTGTTGGGTTTCCTGTTTCTTTAGCAGTCGCAGAAGAATACGGCAGAAGTAAGCCTGAAGCTAAAGTTAGTGTGGCCTCAAGTGGTACTGGTGGTGGTTTCAGTAAATTTTGTAATGGCGATATTGATATAGCTGGTGCTTCTCGTACTATTCGAGATGAAGAAATCAAAAAATGTAAAAGTAAGAATATTGAATTTGTCGAGTTGCCTATAGCTTTAGACGGCATCGCCGTGATTGCTAACCGTCAAAATAACTTCGCCAAATGTCTAACTATTAAGGAACTTGGCAAAATTTGGGGTGCTAAATCAGATGGTAAAATCTTGACTTGGAATCAAGTGAATCCCAAATTCCCCAACCAAAAACTGAAGCTCTATGCTCCAGCTTCTGATACTGGAACATTTGATTATATGACTCAAGCTGTTACTGGCAAAGCCAAGAATGGCCGTACAGATTACACTCCTAGTCACAATCAAAACCTTCTGGTACAAGGTGTGTCAGGTGATGTATCAGCCTTGGGTTACGTCGGGATATCTTATTACATTCAAAATCAGGAAAAACTCAATTTAGTTGCTGTAGAAAGTCCTACAGGAAAATGTGAAAAACCAGTTCCTGTGGATAATGTCATCAAAAATATCTACACACCTTTATCTCGACCTCTGTTCATCTATGTCAGTAAAAAGTCCTTAGATACAAAGCCAGCAGTCAAAGAATTTGTAGATTTTTATCTAGAAAATTCTTGGAAGTGGGTAGATAGTGTTGGTTATGTGGCATTACCTGATGAAGCTTATGTCAAGGTCAAACAAAAATTTGCTACTGGTGAAACTGGGACAAAATTCAAAAAAGCAAAGCCAGGCGAACCAATCACAAACTTTATTTAAATAAAGTCACAGCCATTGTAGTCTGAGTGTAGTTAAAACTTAATTGTTTATGCAAAACCTCAATTCTCAAGATGATCCTTATCTACTATCTAGACAGTCACTGGATAAAAATCCATCTGAAGATATTTCTGAAAAGATTGTTGCCGTAATTTTATTTGCTTGTGCTTTAGTTTCGGTTTTGACTACTTTTGGTATTGTCGTAATTATCTTTCAGGAGGCATTTGGTTTTTTCCAAGAAGTTTCCTTTGCCCAATTCTTTCTTGATACTAAATGGACACCTCTATTTGCAGATAGACATTTTGGCATTTGGCCCTTAATTAATGGCACTTTTTTAACTACAGCTATTGCAATGGCAGTTGCTATTCCTTTGGGTTTATCTTCTGCCATTTATTTGAGTGAGTATGCTGAACCCAAAGTAGCAGCAATTTTACGTCCAGCAGTAGAACTTTTGGCAGGAATACCAACAGTAGTATATGGTTACTTTGCGCTGTTGTTTGTCACACCGTTGCTACGGAATTTTATCCCTGTGGAAATATTCAACGCCTTGAGTGCAGGGTTAATGATGGGGGTAATGATTACTCCTACTGTTGGTTCTATCAGCTTAGATGCTATTCGAGCGGTTCCACGCTCCTTGCGAGAAGGATCTTATGCTTTAGGTATCACTAAACTAGAAACCATTTTTAAAGTAGTTCTCCCAGCCGCGCTTTCTGGAATCATCGCCTCGATTATATTGGGCATTTCTCGCGCTGTGGGTGAAACAATGACTGTTCTTATCGCCGCCGGACAGCAGCCCAAACTAACTATTAACTTTGCGGAATCAGTAGAAACGATGACAGCTTACATGGCACAAATTTCTGGGGGAGATAGTCCGCGTGGTAGTCTCAATTTCCAGACATTATATGCTGTGGGCGCTGTTTTATTTCTACTTACCCTAGCTTTGAATATTGTTAGTTACTGGGTTGCTAATCGCTTTAAAGAAAAATACGAGTAATAGGTATGGTTACAAGTTATCAACAAGATGATTCTTTAAATTCTACGGCAGAATTTACCGATAATGTTGAAAGTAGAGAGACATTAGGGAAAGTATTTGAAGTACTTTTTTTGTTAGGATTACTGATTGGTTTATTTATCCTAGCATTGCTACTTTTTGATATTTTTCGAGACGGATTAGGCAGATTTTTATCACCCGGCTTTCTTACGGATACTCCTTCTCGTTTTCCTGACCAAGGTGGTATTCGTCCTGCAATTATCAGCAGCGTTCTTTTAGGAACTGTTGTAATTTTGGTTACTGTACCCATTGGCGTTGGAGCAGCTTTATATCTAGAAGAGTATGCACCTAAAGCTTGGTGGACAGCGATTATTGAGATTAATATCAGTAATCTGGCGGGTGTACCTTCTATTGTTTATGGATTGCTGGGTTTAGGAGTTTTCAACTATCTGCTTGGGTTTGGCCCCGCTTTGATTTCTGGTGCATTGACTTTATCTTTGTTGTCTTTACCAGTAATTATTGTGACAGCTAGAGAAGCAATTCGCGCTGTACCAGATTCTCTGAGAAATGCTTCTTACGGCTTAGGTGTCACCAAATGGCAAACTATCAGCAGTCACGTTTTACCTTATGCTATTCCCGGTATTTTGACTGGGGTAATTATCTCTGTATCCCGTGCTATTGGTGATGCAGCATCTCTAATTGTTGTTGGTGCTGTGGGTTTTCTCACCTTTGACCCTGGTTTGTTCCAGAGATTTATGGCATTACCCATTCAAATTTACAGTTACATCACTCGTCCTGAACCAGGTTTTGCTGATGCAGCCGCAGCAACAATTATTGCGTTGTTACTCTTGATTTTAGTTTTAAATGGAGTAGCAATTTATATCAGACAACGCTTCTCAGTACGTTAGGTAATTAAATATCTAATTGGATACATTCACAGATATTAGGAGATACGCTTTCATGACTTATAGCAATAGTAGAAGTAAATCAGATAGTGCCACAATCGACCAAGATAATGGCGTCTTTAATGTTGAAGGTGTGAAGGTCTACTATGGGGGATTTTTGGCACTTTTAGATGTTTATCTAAAGATTCCTGATAAACAAATTGTTGCTTTTATTGGGCCTTCAGGATGTGGTAAAAGCACCTTACTGCGTTGCTTCAACCGCATGAATGATTTAATCCCTGGAGCGAAGGTAGAGGGTAGACTGAATTACCGCGGTCGCAACATTTACGATCCGAAGATAAATTCTGTAAAATTACGCCGTCAAGTCGGAATGGTTTTTCAAAGACCGAATCCTTTCCCCAAGTCCATATACGAAAATATTTCCTTTGGGCCGCGTGCTAACGGTTATAAAGGTAACATCGATGAATTGGTGGAAGATTCCCTCAGACGCGCTGCTATCTGGGATGAAGTCAAAGACAAACTCAAAGAGAAGGGAACTGCATTATCTGGCGGACAACAGCAACGGCTTTGTATTGCCCGTGCGATCGCAATGAAGCCAGATGTATTATTAATGGATGAACCATGTTCTGCTCTCGACCCAATTTCTAGCCGCCAAGTAGAAGAACTCTGCTTAGAACTCAAGGAGCAATACACCATCATCATGGTGACTCACAATATGCAGCAAGCTTCTAGAGTGGCAGATTTCACCGCTTTCTTCAATACAGAAATTGATGAGCATGGCAAACGTCGTGGCAAATTAGTTGAGTTTAATCCTACCGCGCAAATGTTCAGTTCACCTCAAACCAAAGAAGCCGAGGATTATATCAGTGGACGCTTCGGTTAAAGAGGCATCACAGCAGAAGGGGAAAGGTAAAAGCCAAGTTCAGTTATGAACGACTATTATCAAAACCTTTCCCTTTCCTCTAAATCTAGTCAACTCAATGTCCCCTTAAAAAATCCTTCTGTCTACTGGAATTTATACCTGGAAACAAATCACCCAACTTTTGCAGTCTGCTAATTCTTTACAATTTATATCTGAGTTTTACCTAACTTTGATTACAAAATATCCTGCAATTCTTCGATTGTATTTGCCACAACAATGTTACGTAAAATTTCTTTCAAAGGCTCTAAATCAGAAATTTGGTCTATTTGCGATATTAATTCTAAACCATCGCTGCCAAATTTCACCTCTAAACTCATTTCAATGTTAGATAAAATTTCCTCTCGCCGTCCGCGTTCTTCACCGATGCGTATACCACGCTGTTCAATTTCTTGATACCAAGGCGACTCACGTAACACAGCCATATCCCACCTCATAATCTCCTGAACTAACGTACTCTCTAGCACAAACGTAGCAAAAAAGGGCAGTACCGTCTCCAGTTGATTTAACTGTTCATCAGCACGCAAAATTCGCAGTGCTTCTCTAATTGTAGACTCGTTCTCCCCGCCTTGAAGAATCGGTACAAACGGCAGCAACGAGGGTAATGGTTGCTCAAAGACAATTTTTACATCAACCTCCCACAAATTAATCACACGATAATCTTGACGTGCTTGTAAACCAGCAATATTTGATGCAAATCTATTAGGTATTTCCTCATCACCAATTTTCAAAATATTAATTAATACTGGGTAAGTTGGTAACTTATATTTCTCTTCCGCCAGGGCTGTATACGCACGCATCCGTCGCGGCATTTCTGATGAAGGACGCAATTGTAATTCGTTGAGAACCAAAAATTCACCGTACTGTTTACTTTCAACACGAATTAAAACATCACTTTCTCTGCTAATCCACTGAAATTCTGAATTGAGAATTTCTCCAACCACAATATCGGAAATCTGTGTTACCCATTTCACCCAGTTATCGGGTGCAAGACTAATTAACTTTTTGGTGCTGACATCTGCGGGTTTTGCCATCCTATAGCTAATTCTTTAATACTTGCCTTTTACTATTTTGGGTGAGAACAGGTTTATCTTAGACAAGTTTTACCAACACTAAAAGATTTTCGGCGTTGCATAATTGTGGGATGATTTTGAAATTTACATAGAAAATAATGACCGTGTCTGTGCGTCAGCCTTAATCATCCCCTTATTCAGCAACGCCAGATTTTCTTTATCTCTGCAACTTGCCCATTAACAGTTCTGTAATTCTGGAAAATATGCTGAGGCTTGACAGTACTTAATTAAAGTAAAATTTCAGTTTAGTACTTATACTGTGTATTATGTTTAAGCCTCTGTCATTTGCTTTAGTTGCAGCTACCGTTTTAGTTGCATCAATCAATAATCCCAGTGCTACCTTAGCTCGAACTTGTGCCTCTAAGTGTGGGTCGCACCCAATTCAGTTTACACCTGGGCAACATATCCGGGTTGAAGTCGTAAATAGCACACCCAACCTGATAAAAATCCAAAAACCCTCTGGGACTGATGCAATATCCCTGAGTCCAGGGCAGAAATTGAGTTTAGAAGAAATAGAGGGTACGGAGCCAAATACATCTCTGATATTTTGGAGCGAAACGGGTTTATCACTACAAGCAATTGTCTCGAAACCTAACTTTGGCACATTGCGACTGGAACTCCGTCCGACTTGGCGCTCTCCTGGCGATCGCTCTTTGTACATCATGGATGATGGTAGAATAAACGTGTTTTAGATAGCAAATAATGTTATTAGTTATGAGTTAAGAAACAACTTTGAATTCAACACTCATAACAGACGCGATTAATCGCGTCTCTACTCCTAACTCCTAACTTGTATTGTGCTAGACCGACCTGTACCTGAATTATCAAAGCCTCGCAGGCGCTTACCCAATCAGCGCTGGCAAATTTATCCACAAAAACCAGAATTTGCCCAAAATTTGGCAGCTTTGACAAATCTTTCACCCATTGTCAGCCAGTTGTTGATTAATCGGGGTATGGAAACACCAGAACAGGCGCAAGCATTTTTAGATCCAGAGTCTTTAGTTTTGCCTTCGCCGTTGGAAGATTTCCCAGATTTGGCGATTAGTTTGGAGTTGTTGCAAAATGCGATCGCTTCTCAAACAAAAATTGCTATTTGTGGTGATTACGATGCTGATGGAATGACCAGCACTGCTCTACTTTTACGTAGTCTCCGCACTTTAGGTGCACAAGTAGATTATGCTATTCCCAGCCGAATGCATGAAGGCTACGGTATTAATAAACGCATAGTTGAAGAATTTCACAGCGAAGGTGTAGGACTAATTCTCACTGTCGATAATGGCATCTCTGCGTTTGAACCAGTTGCTAGAGCTAGAGAACTTGGCCTTGTAGTTATTATCACCGACCATCATGATATTCCTCAAAAATTACCCCCAGCTAATGCGATCCTCAACCCTAAACTAATAGCAGAATCCTCACCCTATCGAGGTGTTGCTGGTGTTGGTGTAGCATACATTTTGGCAGTGTCTCTAGCACAACAGCTAGGGGAAACTAAGGGCTTAATTAAACCGATGTTAGCACTGTTTACACTGGGAACGATCGCAGATTTAGCTCCCTTAACTGGGGTAAATCGCCGCTGGGTGAAACGTGGTTTACAGCATTTACCCAAATCTAACTTAGCTGGGATACAGGCGTTAATTCAAGTAGGTGGTGTGCAGGCGAGGGGAGATGAGGGAGCAGGGGAGCAGGGGAGCAGGGGAGCAGGGGAGCAGGGGAGCAGGGGAGCAGAGGAGAAAATTCCTAATACTTCTCTACGAGAGGCTACGCCAACGACTTCGCTCAGTACAAGTCCAAAATCCAAAATTCAAAATCCAAAATCTCTAAAGCCTGAAGATATCGGGTTTCGCTTGGGGCCGCGAATTAATGCTATCGGTCGAATTGGTAATCCCCAGACTGTGATTGAATTGCTGACTACAGATGATATGGGGGTGGCGCTGGAAAGAGCAATGCAGTGCGAACAAATCAACGCTTCTCGCCAAGAGATGTGTCAGCAAATTGAACAAGAAGCGATCGCTTATGTGGAGGCAGAATTTGTTACATCTCTACAAAAAGACCGTGTATTAATTGTTGTTCAACCCAATTGGCATCATGGCGTTATTGGGATTGTCGCCTCCCGCCTGGTGGAACGCTACGGTGTTCCCGTGTTCATCGGGACTTATGAAGATGAGAGACATATACGTGGTTCTGCACGTTCAATTCCAGAGTTTCATGTGTTTGAAGCTTTAGAATATTGTCACGATTTACTAGGAAAATTTGGCGGACACAAAGCCGCCGGGGGATTCTCTCTACCAGCAGAGAATTTACAGGTGTTGCGATCGCGTTTGATTGAGTTTGCTAACCAGTGTCTTGAACCCCAGCATCTCAAGCCTCTGCTCAAAATTGATGCCGAAGTCAACCTCGATCATATCAATCAGCAGCTTTACCAACAGCTTAATGCTCTACACCCCTGTGGTATGGATAACCCCGATCCAGTTTTCTGGACACCTAGTGTCCAAGTGGTTGAGCAAAAAATTGTTGGTAAGGGTCATATTAAACTGACAATTGCCCAAACTATCGATAATCAAGAGTACAGAATTAAAGCGATCGCTTGGCGTTGGGGTGACTACTTCCGCTTACCGCCGCGAGTGGATGTAGCCTACAAACTGCGAGAAAATTATTTTAACGGTAATACCACTATCGAGCTAGAGCTAATAGGAGTCAGACTGCCAATTCAGCTTCAACAATTTTTTGTTTCGCCACCTACCCCGTCAAGCACCACTTTTGAATACAACCAGCGACAGTATACTTGTGGTTTCTATAAAAACGGTATTGAAGCAGAATTAAGAATCAAAAATTCTGAAGGCAAAGTCTTAGCCATGCAGCCAGGACATATAATCGGTTTACTGGGCACTAATCGTCAAAACGCCAAAGAAGTTGATATCTCTCGGCCACAGTATGACTGTATTATTCAAGCTGCCCTTCAGGCGTTATCAGTACTGAGTGCTGAGTTATGAGTTATGAGTTATGAATTCTTAATTAACTTCTCACTCTTAACTCTTAACTGTTAACTCCTTAGTCAGCACTCAGCACTCTTATAGGTTACCGTTGCGAAATGCCAGCAAAAAGATTACCACTGGCCCAGCAATCACAATTAGCGCCACGGACAGCAATTGGAAAATAACTTCCCAATTGATACTGGTAAAAGCGTTAAACAAAGAGTCAAACATTTTTCCTTTTCTCCTCCCAATAGTCTTAAAAAATTCAATAACTTAATTAGAAAACCCGAAATCGATCATATCTGGCTATGGCCTGTTAGATTTAATTTACTTAACAAAATTATAAGAAAAGACATAAAAACGTAAAATACTAAAATGGGGCATTGGGCATTGATTATTAATTTATTCTCCCTGCTCCCTGCTCCCTGCTCCCTGCTCCCCAATCCCCAATCCCTTATTCAAAATGGCAACTTGGCAATGTGTAAAGCAATGTGGAGCCTGCTGTAATCTCGATCCAGCAGATCGTCCAGATTTGGATGAGTATCTCTCTCCACCAGAACTAGAACTCTACCTCAGCATGGTAGGCGAAGGCGGATGGTGCGTTAATTTCGACCATACCACGCGCGAATGTCGCATCTACTCAGATCGTCCTCGTTTCTGCCGCGTGGAATCAGAGGTTTTTCAAGATATGTATGGGGTTGAACCTGAAGAAGTCAACGATTTTGCTATTGACTGTTGTCGCCAGCAAATAGAGGGAGTGTATGGCGATCGCAGTCTGGAAATACTACGCTTCAATAAAGCTGTGGGGCTGTGACACTCCCAATACTAGTTTTAGTCTGTGTAGTTGCAATTTATTACAATAATCTGAGAATATGATAGAAATATGAAAGCAACCTAGCAACAAAACTACTGCCTGTGAAACTTGACTCTGCTCCTTTGGACATTTCTGGCATATCTGAGACTGAGATTGAGCTAGAACTGAAAGACAGTACTGATTTTAACTTAACGCCTGCGATCGTTGAGCCAGTTCAGCCTGGAGTTGCCGATAGTCCTCAAAAGCAGCAATCAGCACTAGTAGTTTTTGGTACAACTTTTGTAACCATTTTTCTAGCAGAAATTGGAGATAAAACTCAGCTATCCACTCTGTTAATGAGTGCAGAATCACATTCGCCGTGGGTGGTATTTATCGGATCTGCGGCGGCACTCATAACCACGAGTTTATTAGGTGTACTTTTAGGCAGTTGGATAGCTAGCAGACTCAGCCCTAAAACTGTAGAAAAATCAGCAGGTGTGATGTTATTGATGATTTCCCTAATGCTATTTTGGGATGTATTTATTGGTCATTAGTCATTAGTCATTGGTCATTGGTCATTAATCTCTCCCACTCCTCATTCCCCACTTACCCATAAATAATATGGATTGGCATCTTTTAGGACTGAGCTTTATTACAGTTTTTTTATCAGAATTGGGTGACAAAAGTCAGCTAGCGGCGATCGCACTTTCAGGGCGTTGTAATTCTCCGCGTGCAGTATTTTTCGGTGCAGCAGGCGCATTGCTGTTGACAAGCCTATTGGGATCGTTAGCAGGGGGTGCAGTAGCAGAATTATTACCTACACGCGTGTTAAAAGCGATCGCTGCTGTGGGATTTGCCATCCTCGCTGCACGCCTGCTGTTATTTAACAATGAACCATCAGCAGATTCTGAACAAACGCCATAACCAAATCACCTGGATTGAAACCAGGTATTACAAAGGTTCCCAACCAGTTCCTTTGTAGCCGTATTGAAAAATTTCTGGATGCAAGATTTCTGCCAAAATTTCTAGAGAATCTACCAGTCGAGGCCCTGGACGATTGAAATAAGAATTGCCATCAGTGATGTAGACCCTACCAGCTTTGGTTGCGTGCAGTTTTTCCCACTCTGAACGTTGAGTTAACAAATTGGCTTCTTGGCGAGTGCGATTTAAATCAAAGCCACAAGGCATAAAAACAATTACATCTGGATTAGTTGTTAATAGCGTTTCCCACGGCAAGATAGGAGAAGGCTGACCTGTAACACAAAATAGAGACTGTCCTCCCGCTAAGTTAACTAATTCAGGAATCCAATTAGCAGCAACCATCAAAGGATCAGTCCACTCGATACAGGCGACAGTAGGCAGTTCATTTAAAGAAAGTCCTTGGATTCTTTGCTGACAAATTTTGACGCGAGCTTCTAAATTTTCTATGACTTTTACCGAGTCTACGCCAAAGGTGTTGCCGACTCGCTCAATGTCAGCCCACATATCCTGGAGAATATTGGGTTGTAGAGAAATAATCTCGGGTTTGCTGTCAATAAGTGTGGCAACAGCCTTTTCAACTTCGTGTAAGCTGACAGCACAAACATCACACTGGTCTTGAGTGAGAATATGGGTAGGCTGCAACTGCTCTAAAACATTTGTTTTGATTTGATAAATACTAAGAGCAGATTGCAATAAATTGTTCACTTCATCGTTAATTTGGCTGCTAGAGGCATTGGAATTTAAGCGTGCTTGGGTACAAATAGGGCGATTGTGGATTTCTGGAGGGTAATCGCATTCGTGCGATCGCCCCACAATAGCATCAACTAACCCTAGTGTCGCTAAAATTTCTGTTCCACCGGGAATCAAGGAAACAATTCTCACATTACTATCCGTCATCGCTCCACCTCCACAAAAGCTGCCATTTACTTAATTCTTGCAAAATTTAAGTCTTTAGGCATCTTTCTCTAGGAGAATCAAGGGCGTTTTGGTACTCAGCACTTAGCAATAAATTTAACTGGGGATTGGAGACTGGGGATTAAAGATTAAGAATTAAGGGTTAAAGATTAAGGAAACTTTTTCCCAGTCCCAGACCTAAATTCAAAATATTATACTAATTAACAGGATCTTTACTTTAACGTAGAATTACTTGATAGTAGAATTCTTTTAAATGTTAATTATACCCTGGAAAAAAACATTGGCATGAAGTAACGGAAGTGATGTGCAAAATCTAGGTTAGAACTCATTATCCAGAATTACTAAGATTTGATTATAAAAATTATCCTTTCCGGTTAGGAAAAACCATATCAAGTAACTGTAGTTATACAAAGACAGTTCTACTTTTTTCGTAGAAGTGCAAGGCAAAGTTATTTCTTCTTGAGGTCAACTAATGCAGGTGGTGTCAGCTAGAGATATTACAGAGCACAACCAGGCCCAAGAGGCTTTACAAATCAGAGAAGATAGTCGGCGAAAACAAAGCCAGACGCTGGTGCAACTGGCAAGAAGCAAGACATTTCAGCAAGGTAATCTCAATGCGGTGTTGAGGGAAATCACAGAAACTGCTGCTCGGACGCTCTTAGTAGAGCGAGTTGGCGTATGGTTATATAATGAAGAACATTCAAAAATTGAATGCATTGATTTGTATGATGTGAGGACTAAGGAGCATACCTTTGGTAACTCGCTTTTAAAAACAAATTTTCCTGCTTATTTCCAGGCTTTAGAAGAGGAACGTAGCATTGCCGCGCATGATGCCAGAAACGATACCAGAACTCAAGAATTATTCGAGTCTTATCTTTCAGTTTTGGGCATCACATCCTTGCTGGATGCACCGATTTGGCTAGAGGGTCGTTTGGTAGGCGTAGTGTGTCACGAACACATAGGCGAAAATCGCCAATGGACTTTGGAAGAAGAGACTTTTGCTGGCTCGATTGCAGATTTCGTGACACTGGCTATAGAAGCGAACGAGCGAAACATCGTACAGGAAGCACTGCGACAGAGTGAAGCGCAATTTCGGGCGATTTTTGAGCGTTCTTCTATCGGCATTGGACTTATAAATATGAAAGCGCAGATAGTCGATACTAATCTGGCACTGTGCGAGATTTTAGGATACAGCCGAGAAGAGTTATACGGCAAGCGCTTTGCAGATTACATTCTCATAGAAAGGGGAGATTTAAAACTTTACAAACAACTGATGTCAGGAATTCGCACAGACTTAAAGAGAACTTCGAGGGCCGGTTTACAACCCTCCAAACATCAGAAACAGCTTGTCGAAAGACATCGTATTGAGATGGAAAGACGCTGCCTGCATCAAAATGGTAGCTTAGTTTGGACTCATATCTCTGTTTCTGTTATACCAGGCAGCAATGGTGAACCTGAGTTTTTTCTAGCGATGATTGAGGATATTACTGAACGCAAGCAAACAGAATTGAAACTACGTGCCTCTCAAGAAGCAGCAGAAGCTGCCAGTCGGGCAAAAAGTGAATTTTTAGCAACTATGAGCCATGAGTTGCGGACGCCTCTAAATGCGATTATGGGTTTGTCGCAGTTGCTGCAACAAGAAATAGTTGGATCTCTCAATGAAAAGCAGAACGAATATGTAAGTTGTATATATAGTAGTGGCGAACATCTGCTGGCACTGATTAACGATATCCTTGACTTATCTAAGGTAGAAGCAGGCAAAGAGGAACTGTTACTCTCACCTTTGCCAGTGTCAGATTTATGTAATTATGCCATCTGGACAGTGCGCGATCGCGCCTTAGAAAAGGGATTACAACTCACATATCAAATTGACCTAGAAGCGAATATTTGTATTGCTGATGAACGGCGCATCAAGCAAATGCTACTCAACCTACTCACCAATGCCATTAAATTCACCCCAGCCGGTCAGGTATCGCTGGTAGTCAAAAAAGTACCGCAAGGGATAACGTTTACAGTTTCAGATACTGGAATTGGTATAGACTCAAATCAGTTTCAATTTCTATTTGAACCGTTTAAACAGCTTGACAGTCGGTTAAATCGGCAGTACGAAGGTACTGGTTTGGGTTTAGCTTTAACACGCAAATTAGCGCGTTTGCATGGTGGAGATGTTACCGTGACATCTACTTTGGGAGAAGGTAGTCAGTTCACTCTGTTTCTACCAAATCCAGTGCATTCAGGAGATTGGGGAGATGATACAGATGAGATAGATGATACAGAGGAGGGAGGAAATTTTACCTTGTCCTCCTTGTTCTCCTCTTCCCCAGTCATCCACAGCAATAAAACCATTTTGCTTGTGGAAGAACAGGAAAATACTGCCACAGTGTTGCAAGATTATCTCCACACAATTGGCTACCAAGTCAAGTGGATAGATAATGGGAACGACTTTTTAAAACAGGTGCAAAACCTCCAACCGGATTTAGTTTTTTTCGATTTCCAGTTAATCAGGGATGATCGGATATTGAATTTGCTGAATATCCTTAGACAAGAGCCTTATTGGGAAGATTTGCCGATTGTAATGATGACCTTTAGCGAACCTTTAGAAGAGGAAATTACCAAGCTGCCAGTTAATGTTAATGACTATCTGATCAAGCCAATTCGGATAATCCAGCTAGAGTCAATATTGATGCGATATTTGAGTTAGTTGTTCATAACAGTACCTTTTTTTCATGAACAATTAGTGAAAAAATATATAGTATATTTTTACTTTGACTGTGAGAACTTTTTCCTCATTGTCACATGGGGAATACTGCCTTCTTCAAATATTTCTCCTTCTTCTACAAAATGCAATTTTTTGTATAAATCTTTTACATATTCTTGGGCGTGAATCACTACTTCTGAAATATTTTTGTTAGCTATCACCTGTAGGGCATTTTCCATAATTTTCTTACCAATACCCTTCCCTCTAACTGTAGATAAAACAGCAAGCCTTTCTACTTTGGCAGTTTTATCATCTAAATATCTAATTCTGGCAGTAGCCACAGCTTGTACATTTACAGCAATTAGATGATCGGATATTTCATCTTTGCCATCAAATTCTAAAGCGGGATCTACCCCTTGTTCATCTTGAAAAACTGATTTTCTAATTGCTTTAATTGCGGTAAATTCTTCAGGTAATTCAGCAATTTTTATAACTAAATTACTCATTAAACTCTCTCTATGCTTCCTATCTATTGTAGTTTGACGTGAGTTCGACGAACCTGTCCCTGCCTTGAACTAAACATCCCTCTCCGAGTTAGAGAGGGATGTTTTTACTTAGTAAAATCAGGGAGAGGTGTTTTAGACGGACACTATATGAGCCGTCGAATTCAGATTAGTCTAATCTGCACCTTCAATTGGTGCAAAACCTTGGCGCTGAATATTTTCTGTCACCGCCCGTGGTTCGAGGAATTGCAGGAGGTAATCAGGGCCGCCTGCTTTAGAACCTACTCCAGAAAGTTTGAATCCACCAAAGGGTTGGCGTCCAACGATCGCTCCTGTAATATTGCGGTTGATATACAAATTCCCGACTTCAAATTCTGTCTGCGCCTGCTGAATGTGCGAAGGTGTTCTAGAGTAAAGTCCTCCAGTCAAAGCGTAGTTAGTTCCATTGGCGACTGCTAAAGCTTCCTGGAAATCTTTCACCCGAATTACCGCCAGCACAGGGCCAAAAATTTCTTGTTGGGAAATTACCGCATTTGGCGATACTTCACTAAAGATGACAGGGCCGATAAAATATCCTTGTTCGGGTGCGGGTAATTCCAAGGCTACCTCTGCTTCTGCCTTACCCTTCTCAATATACTCGCGGATGCGATCGCGGGCATTAGCATCAATCACCGGCCCAACTTGTGTACTCGGTAACTCTGCTTCCCCAATGTTCAAGGATTTTGTCGCTTGTGCCAACCGCTCCACAAAGGTATCATAAATCGGTTGCAGCACAATCACCCTGGAGGCGGCAGAACATTTTTGGCCGCTGTAACCAAACGCCGACTGCACTACCCCCACAACTGCTTGATCTAAATCAGCACTTTCATCCACGATAATGGCATTCTTGCCGCCCATTTCAGCAATCACCCGTTTCATGTGCTTTTGTCCGGGTTTTAAGATTGCCGCCTCTGCGTAGATTCTACAGCCGACTTCCTGAGAACCTGTAAAAGCAATTACATGAGTATCTGGATGATTTACCAAATAAGCGCCGACTTGCGAACCCTTACCAGGTACGTATTGAAATACACCTTTGGGAAACCCAGCATCTACCAAAATTTCTGTGAGTTTCGCTGCAATCACAGAAGATGTTTCCGCAGGTTTGAGGAGAGTGCAATTGCCTGAAACCAAAGCTGCAACCGTCATTCCACAAGCGATCGCTAGCGGGAAATTCCAGGGAGAAATTACTACAGCAATGCCTCGTGGCTGATAGATATAATGATTAGTTTCACCAGGAATGTCATAACTAACACCTTTATCTAACCGTTCTATCTCGTCAGCGTAGTACCGACAGAAGTCTATCGCTTCGGAAACCTCTCCATCAGCTTCCTTAACTGGTTTCCCAACTTCCAAAACTATCCAAGCTGAAAGTTCAGCGCGGCGGAGTTCCATCAAATCACCCGCTTTCCGCAAAATATCAGCGCGTTGTTTAGCTGGGGTTTTCTTCCACCCAGGAAACGCCGCTTTGGCAGCTTGCATCGCCTGTTCTGCTTGTTCAACGCTAATCAACCCAACTTTACCAACTACCTCACTGAAATTAGAAGGATTGAGAGAATCAACAAATTCCGGTGTATTGACATATTCCCCATTAATCAGTGGCAAATAAGTTTTACCCAACTGTTGGCGAACACTTTGGAAAGCTTGAGCAGATTTTCTTCTCGTCTCTTCCTCAGCATAATCGGTATCAGCCGCACCAGAGAAATGAGAGTGAGGAGTTTGGAGAGACGGGACGCCAGTCGCTACAACGGGGGGAACCCCCGCAACGCGCTGGCTCATTAATCGCGTCTGTACGTTAGGAGTTGCAGAGTTCTTCTCCTCTTTGACAATCGGCGGCGCTAATAATTCCTCAATCGGACGATTTTCGAGATTTTGCCGGAGAAAAGAACTATTAGCCGTATTTTCCAACAACCGCCGAATTAAATACGCCATTCCAGGTAATAATTCACCGTAAGGACAGTAAACTCTCACCCGATAACCCTTGTCAACCAATGCCTTGGCAACTTTATCACCCATACCGTAGAGGACTTGCAATTCAAAGCGACGGCGGGGGACATTTAAACTTTCAGCTATGGCAATGGCGCGAGAGTGCGATCGCACATTATGGCTACCAATGGCAGAATACACATATTGATGATTTTCTAGCAATAACTGAGTGATGGTTTCAAAGTTAGCATCAGTTGCCGCTTTGTCGTTGTAAACTGGCTGTGGCCAATGCTTTTGGGCTGCTTTGATAGTTTCCTGATCCCAATAAGCGCCTTTCACCAAGCGAATTGTCAGGGGATAACCACGTTCTTTCAACCAAGAAATTAGGTCTTTGGTATCTTGCTCACTATCACGCAGATATGCTTGAATTGTCATCCCAACATCTGTGCGTTGCCGAAACTCTTCTTCTAGTAAGAGCTTTTTCAAGATGCTGAAAGTTATGTCTTTGTAGGCATACTGTTCCATATCAAAATGGACAGCTGCGCCTAATTCTTTAGCACGACGTAGGAGAATACGAATGCGATCGCTAACTCGCTCCTCACTACCTTTAGCATCTAGAGGGTCAAATTGGGAATAAAACGCTGTTAACTTAACAGAAACCTGAACTTTTGGTATTGGTTCGCCATCAGCCTCATCAATAGCCGGGATAGCTGACCAATTCTTCGATGCTTCCACCAATTGTTGCATTAGTTCTAGATAGCGTTCTAGATAAGACTGCGCTTCGGCTTCGGTAATTACCGCTTCACCAAGTAAGTCGATGGTGAAAGCCATTTTCTCTTTTCGCAGTCGTTCAACTGTTTTGATGACTTGTTTAATATTTTCCCCAGAAATATATTTATGGGCAAGAGTCTCAACTGCTGTACCAACAGTTGTAGCAGCAACTTGTCCTGGCATAGAATCGGGGTTAGCAAAGTTTAGCATTCCCTTCAAAGCTGCCGGCAATTCTACAGATTCATCTCCTAGATATTCTTGTAAATGTGAGGCAATTTCTGATTTACTGTGCAAAGCAGGTAGCGTATCTATAAAGCGAAATAGTTGCACTCGCAACCCAGGATTACTCATCGCCCAAGCTAGTAATTTATCGTCCCACCGCATTTGATCCCGCAGGGAAGAAAAAAACGAACGATTTTCCTGCGTTGCTGCTAGAAGTTGTTTAGCAATTTCTTGGGTTTTAGCTTCGTAGGTGCTTGTTTGTACTTGTAATACCACTGATAATAAACTCCGTTAATCAAGGCAAGGCTTTTTGTACAAAGCCTGTGTCTTCTATTTTGACGCTTTCATTTAGCTGTCACCATATCTAGAACGTAGGATGGTTCAGTGGATGGTTCAGTTTTTGCCTGGAGGATATTTGAACACGGTGTGAAATAGCCAACGCCAGTTTGTGCTGGACAATTTTTAGTTAAGGGAATCGACAAGAAAGCTATCGAAACAAGCAACAGGAGGAAAATGTTTCCCCTCTTTCTCCTAGCAAAGTTTGAAGATGAGGTTCTACCTGAAGTCTTCTACTGCTGTTTTAACAGGATGTACTTGTTTTTTCCAATACTAAGAATGGGTATACTGCCTCTATGCCTACAGAAAACTTTATGGATATTTTATTTTCTAACTGGCAACACACACTCCAACCCTTTGGAGTTGACCAGGTAGCGGCTGAGAAAGCCTTTCATGACTTGGTTGCAGCTTACTCTACCTCTGGTCGCTACTACCATACACTGAAACACATTGATCGCGTCCTCAGCACAATTGAGATTTTGCAAGGCTACACCAACAACCTAGCTGCTGTTCAACTTGCTGCCTGGTTTCACGATGTAGTTTATGACACTCAAGCTCAAAATAATGAAGAACGAAGCGCAGACTATGCTTTTAAATTGCTGAGTAATTTGGGTATTCCAGAAAGTACTATAACTACTGTCACCCGTCTCATTCTAAATACTAAAGACCACCAAGCTGCGGTGGATGACTATGATAGCCAAGTCCTACTTGATGCAGATTTAGCGATTTTGGCTACTAACCAAGTGGAGTATGGAGAATATGCCCATGCCATTCGTCAGGAATATGGCTGGGTGGCAAAGGCAGATTATATCACAGGTCGTCAGCAGGTTTTAGAAAGATTTTTACAGCGATCGCGTATCTACTTTACGCCTTTAATGTTGGAGTTCGCCGAACCATCTGCCCGTGGCAATATCCAGGGAGAAATTCAGTTTTTATTGTCTGGTTAGTTTTACAGTGATTTTTATTTAGATGCAACACCCGCTAGGGGCGCACAGCGATGCACCCCTACGACAAACTTGTATTCCGTTATAAATTTGGAATTGCTTAACGTCTGCCACCACCACGATGAGGCACTTCAATTTCAGTCTCTTGTAGCTTTCTTCTAGGTGCAAACACTTCTTGATCTTGCTGCTGCTGAATTTTTTCCTGTGCAAACTTGACACGGGTACGAACTCCCAGATCAACATCTGTATCAAGCATTTGCTGAAGTTGATTTGTAATCCGTGATGCTTGATCGGGTAAAGTGACTGCTATGGCAATGGCTAGTGTTTCTAAACTCGTCACTACTGCATAGCGCACTATCCACTCTGGATCTTGAGAAATTAGTAATAGTGCCTCTAATACCTGAGTCTGAATAGATTCTAGTTTCTCAGGCGGTACTTGATGCCAGCGCAAAGTGCCTAATCCCCTAGCAGCCGCTCGTCGCACACTTAAGGAAAAATCAGTTTTTGCTGCCTCTAACAAGGTATCTAGCGCTCGGACATCGCCAATTCCCGCTAAGGCACGAATAGCCCAGGCTCTAGCACTGTAGTTATAGTCATCAATTAGTTCCAATAGTGACGGTACTGCGGCTTCTCCGATCGCAATCAGCCCATCTACTGCCGCCACTGCCGCCCCTGGATTGTTGTAGCCCAAAGCAGCAATCAGAGTGGGAACAGATTCCTCTATACCAGCTGCTGCTAACTCTTGAACTGCGTCTAATAAGCGATCCGAGGAGTCTGCTTCTTGCACAGCACGGATCAATATTTGGGCAAGGTCACTGTTATTCATAATAATTTTTCATGAGTCATTAGTGGTCAGCCAATTGTAGCTTAAGTTCTGCGTAGTTGATATCATACATAAACCCCCTAGCCCTGATTTTGTGGTTGGGTTGGGGGTTTACGTGTAGTAAGCATTTTGTTTAAACGTATCAATGAAAACTCATTATCTAGAACTTAGGACTACAACAGCGAGTCCATCAAATTCATCACTTTAATTGCACCTGCTGACAAAGTGCTTGTTGCTGTATGGTTAACTTGATGTTCTAGTAATGCTTTAAGAGAAATTAGCTTCAGGCTATTTTCAGCAAGAGTCTCGGCGATCGCATCTGCTGCGGGTAGATAGCCAATCGCTCCCAAATCTGCTAAAACTGCTCGACGCAATTGCAATTTCTCTCCCGCCAAAGCTTTTACTAACCGTTCTCCATAAACTGGTTCTTGGGTTAATTGATACATGGCTCGTGCGGCAGCATATTGCACCAATTCGATTGGGTGCTCTAAGTATGGCTTTACTAAAGGGATGTACTCGGTCGCCCTCAAGGCTCCCAAGGCTTCTAAAATGGCCTCGTAGGGTTGAGATAAATCAGGCTGCTTTGATATGAGCTGCTCTCCCTGCAAGCCAACTTTTAATAGCTCGATCAGGGCAGAAATACAAACCGGATCGCCCAGCATCTCTAAAGATTGCGCCGCTGCTTCCCGTACATAAAAATCTGAGCAGTCTAAACACCTAATTAAAGGTGATACTGCCTGGCGATCGCCAAGTTTCCCTAAGGCCCGAGCTGCGTTCCGTCGCAGAGGATATCCGCCTTCTGGTGTCCTATCTGCTTCATCCTCTAACGCTTTGATCAATCCTGTAACCGCAGCTGCTTCACCTATGCGAAACCTGCCTAACCACCAGGCAGCATAAAACCGCAGACCTAAATCTGTACTCTCAAGATTAGCGATCGCTTGCTCTACTGTTAAAGATTCACCGTCGGCATTGTCACCTGTTGGTGATAAATCTTCAATTTTCTGCGGACTGGAATTCATTATGAAGAAGGAGGATCGCTTTGTTCGCTATTTGTTTGAGCTTCAGCGTTTAATGGCTGAATGCTGACTATTTTGCCACCCAAGCGAGTAATCCGCTGCATTTCTTGATTCATCCGGTTCTCAGGTACTGTGAAAAACACAGTGGCACTAGAACGAATGGGATAGTTGGTTTTTTCAGTTTCTTCGCTTTGGCGCAGACCTACTACTTCATACCGAAAGTAGCGACTACTCGTTCTACTACTAATTGAGCCAACCATAAAATTAATTCCCAATTTCAAATTGTCATTAGTCCTTTGTCCTTAATAATGACTAATGACTAATGACTATTGACAAATGACATTAAAGCGGCTTCACACTAGCTATTTTACCACCTTGTTTTACCACTCTCTGGAAGTAACTAGATAGTTCTTCATAGGGGATAATCACCGCTTGATTGACACGGCGTGTGCTAGGATACCCAGCTCCAAAAACGCCTGCCACTTCGATACGGTAAAGTCTGCCTTCTTTACCAAAAGTTCCCGCACCACCGAAAGTACTGTTGGGGGTAACGCCTTTTTCAGAAGCAACGTATGAAAAGCCTGAAGGACCACCAGAGGGAGGAACAACGACGGATGCACTATTACGACCTAGTTCGCTAGCAAGGCGGGAGGACTTGCCTTTGAGTTGGGAGGTATCGCTACTGGCATAGCCGCGATAAAGTTGGAATATCCGGCTAAATCCGACAGTTTTCTGTCCTGTTTGAGTTTGAAAGCCGCGATAGTAAGGCACTATATTTTCACCAAAGTTAGATTGATACTCTGGCGAATCAATATAAGAATCAATGTCAGCTTCGTATCCCTTGTTTTGGTACAAGTCTAAGTGATAGACCACGTCAGACTCATCATAGGGGGCACGACCCAACAAATGTTTATAGTTCAGTTCGATGACGCGAGTTTGGAAATTGTCGTAGAAAAACTTGGATTTGTACAGTTCTGATTTAGCTACTTGACGCACAAACTCTTGGACTGTATTTTTCCCATCGCGCAGGATGGATTCAGCACTTGTAAGGCGGTCAGATGCCAATATGTAGTTGTTGCCCAATACCTGACGATAGACGGCAGCAATTACTCTCTCAATGTCTTCTTTGGTTGCATTAGGACGCAATTCCACAGGAGACTGATCGCTAAAAGGTTCCGTTCCCAGACGGGAAGCTGCTGTTGTAATAGCCATTGGTAATTTTCCTTTTGTAATTGGTAATTGGGGACTAAGAATTAGGGATTGGGGATTAGGTATTGGGAAAACTCTTCCCCAATCCCCAGCCCCCAGCCCCCAGTCCCAAGTCCCCAGTCCCTATTTATACGGCTGTAATGCTAATAACCTTACTGCCCTTGCGATTCAACTGCTGCAATTTACTAGAAAGTTGCTCGTAGGGTACGATCAATTCCGCAGTACCCCGCCGCACTACAGTTGAGTTCGGGGAAGCTGCTTGTAACACTCTGATGCGGTATGTTTCCCCACGACCACCTGTAGAGAGGCCTGTTAAGGCTCCGGTGGAGACTGGGTAAATGGGTGAAGCTAGATTCTTAGCTACTTCCCAGGTTAGCCGTCCTTGTTTTTGTCCTTGAGCGCGATCGCTATTGGCATAACCCCGATAAAGTTGGAACAGTCGGCCAAATCCAACGTTTTTCAGTCCTACTTGACTTTTAAAGCCTCGATAGTAGGGCACAATATTTTCGCCAAAACTCTCTTGATATTCTAATGAGTCAATGTAGGAATTAATCTCAGCTTCATAACCTTGTGAGTTGTAAAGCTCAACATGGTACGAAATCTCTGACTCATCTTCCGGGGCACGCCCCAATAAATGCTTATAATTCAACTCGATAAACCGAGTTTGTGAGTTGGAGTGGAAAAACTTATCTCGATAGAGTTCCGATTGAGCAATGGCTAGCACAAATCCCCGTACGGTGATTGCACCTTGTTGCAACAGTGATTCTGCACTCTCTAGACGCTCTCCTTCTAGTAGATATGCATTACCCAAAACCTGACGGTAAGCCGCCCGGATAACCACTGCCACATCCGCTTCTGTTCTATCGGGACGTAGTTCTACCAGTGCTGAGTTTTCAAATGCTCCAATTCCTAACCTTGCTGCTTGTCCCAAAGCCGCCATCTTTAACCTCCTCAGTTTTAACTGCAAAACTGAAAATTTTTTAGAAAAATTTTTTTCTAGTTTTTTAACAGTCTTTTGAAAATAAAACTGCCCGGAGAGGTAAACAACTCATAGAACTCACTTGTCATAAGAGCTGATTTCCTCTCCGGGCTAAAGAAACACTCTAGCTTAGAGTATTGATTACATAGTCGATGTAAGAATTAGCTTCAACAGCTGGATCGCCGCTTAGACCGTGGTTAGCTTTGATGTACTTGAGAGCTTCAATGTACCAGCTAGGAGATAGGTCAAAAGTCCGGTTGATTTCAGCCAAGCCAGAAATCAAGAAATCATCCAAGGGGCCTGTGCCACCAACAACTAAAGCGTATGTGATAATCCGCAAGTAGTAGCCGACATCACGTACACATTTGCCTTTGCCGCGTGCATCTGACGCGAAGTTGGGGCCTTGTTGTTGAGTGGTGTAAGGGAACTTGTTATACACTGCTTGAGCAGCACCTTCGGTCAAGCGTTGAGCATTAGCACTTAATGCTTTTGCTGCTTGTAAGCTAGCTGGTGCTTGACGGAAGCGACCAAAAGCAACTTGAATTTCGGTGCTGCTGAGGTAGCGACCTTGGGAGTCAGCTGATGCAATTGCTTCCGTGAGAGGTGTTTTTGTCATTTTGGTATTTCCCTTTTACAAACTTTTGGTTGAAATTTTGTTTTGTCCTAATGGACAATTATTTAGTCGATAGCACCAATACCTGGCTTAAGCTACCGCAGCAGCAGCACGATCAAAATAGCTAGCTATTTCAGATGTCAGAGCGCTGCAATCTCCTCTGGTGATGTTGTTTGTATCGTTGACAATAGCCAAGGAAGCTGCTTTCAGCTTTTGAATACCAACAGCAACTGAAGCTCCTGGGGTTCCCAATGCTAAGTAGGTTTCACGCAAGCCATTGAGGGCGCGGTCATCTAGCACGCTGGAATCACCAGCAAAGATAGCGTATGTGATATAGCGAAGAATGATGTCCAAGTCTCTGATACAAGCAGCTGCACGACGGCTGGTGTAAGCATTACCACCGGGAGTGATCAATTGGGGTTGTTCTGCCCACAAATCACGAGCCGCAGCAGCAACAAGAGCTGACGCATTGCTGGTAATACGGTTAACAGCATCTGCACGCTTGTTACCATCTTTGACTAGTTCGCTCAATGCATCTAATTGTGCATCGGAGAGATATTCCCCACGGGTATCAGCTTGGGAAACCACTTTTGCAAATGCATCTAAAACCATTGCGTTAAATCTCCTAATTTGCTTGGTTAAGAATAATTGGACTCAAAACTGAATGGTTCAGTTGATTTTTGATGTCAGCACTGCCTGACGAGTTACGAAAGGTTTAAAACAGACATCCAAGAAATAAGTTTACGATCTCCAGGCTTTCAGATTAAAACTTTTGTTAAAAAACTTCAAACTTCTGTGAATGACTGGAAAACCTGATTAAGATGTTGTTTTTTACTTCCAAGTTCCCTTTATACAATGCTGCCGCATCATTATTTATTACAAATTATTGTTATGTTTGTTAATTTCATTTACATAAGTTAACATTTCCTTTCTTGAGTTTATGAGAAGTTTGGTACAGGACGGTAGAAATAACTATCCAGATGAAAAAAGCTAAAATTCCGAGCAAATAAACAGTATCAATTGTGTTTTTTGGCACTAAATATCTAGGCTGTTACGGAGAGCTTCGAGTAATCTTATAGACCTCTTGCAAAAGTCCCTAACACCCCACCCTGCTCTTCGGGAGGGGAGACAAAGCGTAGCTTTGACGGTTTAGCCTCTCGTGGAAAAACTTCCGTGGATTGGTTCTTTGGTTTTAAGCTTCACATTATAGTCAATGAGCTTGGTCAACTCTTAAATGTGACTTTGACTCCTGGTAATATTGATGACCGTAAACCCGTTCCCGATTTACTGTGTGGTCTTTTTGGAAAAATCTTTGGCGTTAGCGTACCCCTTCGGGGAAGCAAGCTACGCGCAGCGTCTCGTAGAGAAGCTTACGTTCGCGTAGCGTTCCGAAGGAAAGGTATCGCGGCTATGTTTCCGAAAAACTTGCTTCTCAACTTTTGGAAGAGTTCGGAATCCAATTTTTTGCCAAACCCCGTCGCAACATGAAAAATAAGCTGATGCTTCTTCATGACTTGCTTTTGTCACGTAAACGTTCAATTATTGAAACCATTAACGACCAACTCAAGAACATTTCCCAGATTGAACATTCTCGGCACCGATAGCGAAGCGGTAGCTGGTACCCCGGCGTCAGTCCCGTTAATTTTTGCGTTCATGTTCTGTGCGGATTAATCGCTTATTGCCATCAACCAAAGAAACCTAGCCTTCAGATGGAGTGGGTTTGATCACAACCTGCTTAACCCGAACTCAGGTTAAAAAAATTAATATTCAGGAAGCTGTGCTGACACCTGAACAGTATGCCGCAATTACTCCAGAATCAATTAGTCAAATGTAGCTTTCAAGGATTAGAGGGTGCGTAGGCGTAGCCCGCCGCAGGCATCGCACCCTCTAAGTATGTAGCATTTACTAATTATTAGCTCCTGCCAAACACACTGCCAAGGGCACGCGCCATATTTTGCGGTTGCATTGCATCCATTGCGGCGGTGGGTTCGTAGCCGCAGTGAACCATACAATCGGCACACTTAGGATTACCACTAGCCCGGCCGTATTGACTCCAGTCAGTTTGTGCCAGTAATTCCTTGAAGGTAGAGTAATAACCTTCGTTCAGGAGATAGCAAGGTTTTTGCCAACCGAGAACGCTATAACTAGGGCTACCCCAAGGCGTGCATTCGTAGTCCTTCTCACCAGTGAGAAAATCTAGGAACAGCGGATTGTGATTGAAGTTCCAATTTTTTTCACCAGCTTTGTATGGAGCCAGAATTTCTCGGAAGAGGGCGCGTGTTTGTTCACGGTGGAGAAAATGATCTTGATCTGGTGCCCACTCGTAACTGTAACCGGGAGAAATCATCATCCCGTCAGTATTTAGTGTGTCCAGAAAGTTGAAGAACTCTTGCATATCTTTGGGTTTAGTCCCCTCAAATATAGTGGTGTTAGTTGTCACACGAAAGCCTTTAGCTTTAGCAGCGCGAATAGCTTTGACAGCAATATCAAAAACACCTTTGCGATCGACACACTGATCGTGCAACTCGCGCATTCCATCTAAATGCACGCTAAAAGTCAGGTAAGGAGAAGGTTGAAACTTATCCAGACTCTTTTCTAATAACAAACCATTGGTACACAAGTAAATATATTTCTTGCGCTCAATTAATCCTTGGACAATCTCATCAATTTGAGGATGGAGCAGAGGTTCTCCCCCAGGAATTGAGACAACTGGTGCGCCGCACTCTTCCACTGCGGCAAAGCACTGTTCTGGGGTGAGATTTTGCTTTAAAATTTCCTTTGGATGTTGGATCTTACCACAACCAGTACAAGCTAGATTACACCGAAAAAGAGGTTCCAACATCAATACTAAGGGGAAGCGTTTACGTCCTTTCAAGCGCTGAGTAACAAGATACTTCCCAATATCCATAGCTTGTTGTAGATTAACTGCCATTGTTGCGATCGCTCCTCTTTTAAATATAAAAACACCACGATAGGGGCGCACATCTGTGCATCCCTACATATTGCATCCACAGGTAAATCGCTAGATTTATCATTTAACGTAACCCTGAGCAACAAACCAATCCACAGCATCCTTGAGTGCCGCCTTCAGCGGAGATTGAGGTAGACCCAACTCTCGGACAGCCTTGGCGGCATCGTAATACATAGGTTGTTTCGCCATCCGAACGCCATCCAATGGCACTGAGGGCGATTTCCCCAGTGGTGCGAGAACCTTTTCATCAACCCAGGCAACACTAAGGGGTAACCAAGTAGGTACAGTTCGTTGAGGTGCGCTGAGGCCTGTGATATCGGCGAGTTGTTCGAGTAGTTGCTTTAGACTGAGGTTTTGGTGACCTAAGATATAGCGATCGCCTGATTTACCCCGCTGCAAGGCCAGTAAATGCCCCCATGCCACATCCCGCACATCAATAAAATTCAAACCAGTATCTAAGTAAAAGGGCATTTGCCGTCGTAAAAACCGCAAGATTATATCACCCGTGGGGGTAGGTTTGATATCCAACGAGCCAATTGGGCTGCTGGGATTAACTATAACTACCTCCTGACCTGTCGCAACGGCTTGTATGGCTTCTTGTTCAGCCAGAAATTTAGACTTTTTGTAGTCACCCACTAACTTTTCTAAGGGACTCTGATGTGTTTCATCCACAACTTCCCCTGATGATCCTACCCCAATTGCCGCAACCGAACTGGTGTAAACAGTGCGCTCAATCCCAGCTTTACGAGCTGCTGCCAACACATTGCGCGTACCCAAGACATTGTGACGGTGGAGTAATTCTCGGTCTCTTTGCCACAGGGAATAATGGGCTGCCACATGAAATAGGTATTGACAACCAAGCATCTGTTGCCAAAGAGTTGGTGAATTCAAATCACCTTTGACAATTTCCACATCTAAACCGCGTAGATTCTCCAAATTGCTGCTATGGCGTACCAGTGCTTTGACTGTGTAACCCTGTTGCAGCAACAATCGTACCAAATGAGCACCAATAAAACCCGTACCCCCTGTAACAAAAACCTGCATCAAGCTGTCCCCCTGTTCTTAAATCGGGGAAACCAATCATCCAAAATGGTGTATACTACCGGCACAACAATCAAGCTGAGGATAGTTGAAGTTACGAGTCCACCAGCGATCGCTACAGCCATAGGCGATCGCAATTCCGAACCAGCACCCAAACCTAAAGCGATCGGTAGCATTCCTAAAATAGTGGAGGCCGTGGTCATCATAATTGGTCTGAGGCGCACTAGTCCGGTGTTGAGGATCGCTTCGGTGCGGTCTAAACCAGCGTTGCGTAACTGGTTGATATAATCCACAAGTAAAATGGCATTTTTATTTGCCAGCCCCAGCAAAAAGACGAAACCGATCAGTGAGATCATGCCAAAGTCGCTCTTGGTGATTAGTAGCGCCAACATTGCCCCCACCAGTGCCAAAGGTAAAGAGACACCAATAACCAGAGGATCTACCCAGCTTTTGAACAACAAAATTAGTACCACAACAATGCACAGGGCAGATAGAGCCAAAGTACTGCCGAAACTGCTAAAAACCTTATTTTGGTTAGCAGAGTCTCCCCCTAAATTTAAGGAAACATTAGACGGTAACACCGCGTTTGCTTCAGCTACCACTTTGTCAGTGGCATCACCCAAAGACAGATCCTTGCCAAGATTAGCACTGATGTAGGCCACCCGCTGATTATTCAGACGTTCGATCTGAAAAACCGTGCCCTGTGAATTCGTTTCACCTGTAACTGTGACATCAGCGAATCCCGGTAGCCTCTGAATTCTCTCTTTAATTGCTTTGACTGCTTTGCTTAGAGCTTGGAGATTATCACCTTGTAATGCTATTTGCAGGGGTTTTTGACCGCCGGAATCGACAAATTGAATATCTTCAACACTAGTAGTTACGCCAGAAAGAGTAGGTAAGGAGGAGCGCAATTGGTCTTGTAGTTCCGCAGTGGTAATTGTACGGTCTTCCTGTAACTTTACATATAGTGTCCCTTTATTCGGCTCACCCTCACGAGAACCAACAGTGGTAAATACTGTTTCAACTGCTGGTGATTTTCTCACAACCTCTTCTATTTTCTTCGCAACCTCAAGAGAATCGTTCAAGGGATTAGGGATTGGGGATTGGAGATTGAGGATTGGGGATTGGGAATTGGGAATATCGCTCCCTTGTCCTCCTTGCCCCCCTCTGCCCAAATCAGGGATACTCGGCAAAGGAGCTGTATAAGCAATATTAAATTCGCCGCGATCGAGTTTGGGAATAAACCCTTTCGGAATTAGTGGAATCAGCGCTATACCTGCAATGAAGCTGAGTACAGCTAACCCAATAACTATCTTGCGGTGATTCAAAGACCAACTCAGCAAGTTTCTGTAAAATTGGGTAAACGCCACCCAGATTTTGGCTTCCCGACGCGGAGAGAGTGAGGATTTAGGTTTCAGCCAGTAGATAGCCAGAACTGGAGATAACGTCCGAGCAACTAGCATAGAAGCAAGCATCGCCGCTGAAACAGTGATGCCGAAAGGCTTAAAGAACTGACCGATGACACCACCCATCAAACCTATGGGTAGAAAAACTGCTACTGCTGTCAAAGTAGCGGCGGTGACTGTCAACCCAATCTCATTTGTCGCTAAAAGCGCCGCTTGGCGAGGAGTTTCCCCATCTTCGACGTGTCGCATGATGTTTTCCACATCCACGATCGCATCATCAACAATACTACCAATCACCAAAGCTAAAGCCAGCAGGGTAATTGTTTCCAGGTTAAAGCCGAAAATCGCCATGACGATAAACGTCGCCAACAAAGACGTAGGAATCGCCAAGGCAGAGATGAGAGTCGCCCGCCAATTCCACAAAAAAGGGAAAATTACCACTATTGACAACAAGACTGCTTCCAGCAAAGCATCGATGGTTGACTGGGTGGCTTGGCGGATATATTCGGCTTGGGTGGCGGCTAAGGTGAGGTTGACATCCTTGAGGGTAGAGCGTAGCCTTTGAACTTCTTTCTCAACCTGACTCACTACTTCCAAAGTGTTAGCGCTACCGCGTTTGATTACCTGAAATGCCAGTGCATCTTGACCATTAAACCGTACTAATGTCGCCCCTGCTTGGGGGACAGCGGCACTCGCACTCGTTGGATTTAAAGGAGGAGTTGCAGTAGCAGCGCCCAGTAGTGAGACTTTTAATACTCCTGGGAGTTTAGCGATCGCACCTACAATCTCATCCTTCGCCAACTTCGTCAAATCTGTGAGATTCCGCGATGGACTCTGAATGGCATAGCTAATGGCGGCTGACTCGTTTAGATTCAGGGGAATAATTTTGGAAGTTGCTCCCTGAGGCAAAGTCAACTGCTTGAGGGCAGTTTCAACCTTTTTGGTCGATGTTTCTAAATTAGTTCCAACGGCAAAAGAAAGGGCAACGGCTGTTTGACTAGGATAGGTGGATGAGCGGATATTCTCCAGTCCTTCTAGGGAGCGGAGGCGTTCTTCCAAAGGTTGGGTGAGCTTCGCCTCTGTATCCAGGGCAGTTGTCAGGGGGGCTGTAGCATTTACAACCACCACTGGAAAGGTAATATCTGGAAACAAGGCATACTTAAGGGAACTGAAAGCCAGAACACCAGCTACCGTTACGGCAATCCAAAAACTCACCGTCAGCCACGAAAATTGAATCGCCAATTTGGAAATATTGAAGAGTTCTCGTGCGGATTTTGAGTTATCAAGCTTTACCATCTTGGAAAATTATCGTGTGGGTGACACAATTATTTAGTCATGCTACAGCAATCACCTTCGGTTTGCGAGTTTTGGTCACCACCAAACGGCAATATTACTTATTGTCACTCAGCTAGAGCAAAATTTTTAATACAGAATGGAACTTGATACATGAAACTTGGTTCTGTTGAGCATAAGGAATTATTCTGCCGTAGCTTTCTGTAAAGCTACAGGGAATACGAGCCTGAATCTCTCCCGTGGCCAGATTTGGACGTTACAGCCTTGAGTTTCCTACGCAGTATTCTCTTCTGGGAGATGACATCTTTACCAAAGACCTCACAATCGAAAAATCAGCGACGGCGGATGAGCAAGTATGATCCCGGTTTACTCCAACCGCAATTACTACCTAGACTTGCCAGTATCGCTCTCCGCATCCATGAGTTAATACCCAAACGCAAACTTGAAACTTTTGAGAGGGCTAGTGCCTAACTTTTTGCCCATCAACACAATTCTGGTGCCTCAGGGAGCAGAATATAAAGCTGTGTGTCGCGGATTAAGCGGCGTTACTGGCTCCATCCCAACGGTAGTAGCCATACCTGTTGGGATGAAGCCTTTACTGAAATATCTGCAACAAGGACAATTTCTAACTCCAAAATCCAGGGTGCTGATTATGGGTATATGTGGCAGCTTGAGCGATCGCCACACAGTTGGTGATATTGTGCTGTATCAAGATTGTATTTATCAGGGAAAGCGGCAAGAATGCGATCGCCCTTTTACAGCACAATTGCACTCTTCAATATCAGATAAAGTGACCTTAGTCAAGTCATTAACAAGCGATCGCGTTATTTGGTCTGCTGCCGAAAAACGCCATTTAGGTGAAACTTTAGCGGCTGATGTTGTTGATATGGAAGGATTTACCGCCCTAGAGTTTTTCAATGCGGCTGGGGTGGCCGTGGCAATGCTGCGAGTAGTCAGCGACGATTGTCAGCACAATATCCCCGATCTCACACCAGCAATTAACTCTGATGGCTCCCTAAACCCTTTTCCTTTAGCGATGGAAATGCTTCGACAACCCCTTGCTGCTACTCGGCTGATTCGAGGTTCATTAACAGCATTAAAGGTATTAGAGCAAGTTACAAATCTGCTATTTTCTGGCTATAGCCCGAAATAATCTGTTGCGTCTTGAATTGCACACTTAATCATTTTGTGAAATCGAACCACAGATTAAGGGACTTGCAAATAAAAAAATATCCCATCGCTTTGATGGCAGGGGAGCAGGCTTGCCGTGAGCTTGTCCTGAGCGTAGCCGAACGGGAGCAAGGGGAGAGAAATTCGTTTTGATTTGCTGAAATTGGATAATTTATTTTTTGGAGTTCCCTAAACACGGTTATTTATCGGTGTTTATCTGTAGTTACTTTTGCTTTGATATCACGTTAATACAAACTAATAACTATTAATAGTGTAACAATCAATACAACTTTGATTTTGATTATGAAATTCCTTGTGGAATAAGTTTTACAAAAACTTTATCTTTATTCACATTAAGTAGAAAACTAAATTGGGAAGCATAATATATAACCTTATCAGGGTTGGGTTCCATAAGAGCTGATTCCACTGGATTGTAAACCAAAAATACTTTTTTGCCAGCATAGCTCGGAACTAATTTGCCAACTATCAAACAGAATTTATGAAGCTCAATCACAAGCTCTACTTGTACTCGTTCCTAGCTAATTTCGGATGGCTCAAGAAAAGTTACACCACTAAAATCATGTTGGTGGCATTTTTGGGCACTCATGTACCACTTCTGACTTTACTCTTCAGTTTCGTCATTTCAAACTCCTATTCCTTGGAGATGGCGGCGCGAGTTATGATCGTTGCTCTGTTGGCGACGTTAGTGGGTACAGCCGCCACCCTCTATGCGCTAAACCATCTCCTCAAACCGGTCATTTTGACATCTGCTGCATTGCAGAATTATCTGAACACCAAAACCCTACCTGAATTACCCACAGAATATGCTGATGAAGCGGGTACATTGATGGCGGATACTTCACAAACTCTTCATAAATTAGATGAGTTAATTCACTACATCACTAATTATGACGATCTGACTGGATTACCCAATCGTGATTTATTCAGCGATCGCGTCCATCAGACTCTATCCCAATCTGAAAACAACCAGCGCCTTGTCGCTGTTTTTTTGCTGGGTATTGATGATTTCACTGGTATGAGTCATGCATTGGAGCATCAGACAACAAATTTGTTGTTAAGAGCAGTTGCTCAGAGGTTATCAACTTGTATGCTGCAAACAGATATTCTTGCCCATTTGAGTGGAGATGAATTTGCCATTGCCCGCATGGACATTGTTTCTTTTGAAAGTGTGATTAAGCTATCTCAGCTACTGTTAAGTACCCTGAGCAAACCCTTTTCTATAGAGGGTAACTTGATTCATCTCACCGCTAGCATCGGCATCACAATTAATGTCCTAAACGATCGTAATAGCATATATCAACTCTTGCAACAGGCTCACATGGCACTGTATCAGGCGAAGCAGCAAGGGCGCAGCCAATACCATTTCTATTCGCCGGAAATTAATGCTCAGTTGCAGGAGCGACTGACCTTAGAAAATGAATTACATGGAGCACTGAAGCGCAACGAAATGCTGGTTTATTATCAACCTCTGATTGATTTACACAGCAGAAAAGTTACAGCTATGGAAGCGTTAGTTCGCTGGCAGCATCCTACTTTAGGTATGATTTCTCCAGCAAAGTTTATTCCGATTGCAGAAGCCAATGGTGCGATCGTACCAATTGGCGAATGGGTCTTGCGAACTGCTTGCGCCCAAAACCGTGCTTGGCAGCTTGCTGGATTTACCCCAATTCGGATATCTGTGAATCTGTCAGCTCGACAGTTTGAACAACCGTATCTGGTTGAGGTCATCAGCCAAATTCTTGAGGAGACTGAACTCAAAGCATCTGATCTAGAACTGGAAGTAACGGAAAGCTTCTTGATGGGTGACATTGAGCGATCGGTTAAAACCTTAAAAAAATTACGAGAACTGGGTATATGGTTGGCTCTAGACGACTTCGGCACCGGTTATTCGTCCCTGAACTACTTGAAGCGCTTCCCTGTGAACATGCTCAAGATTGATCGGTCATTTGTGCAGGATATCATGTCCAATCCTGATAGCGCCGCCGTTACTAATGCGATTATTGCCCTGGCGAAGAGCCTACGGTTGAGTATCACGGCAGAGGGTGTGGAAACCCAAGAACAGCTTGACTACCTGCGAATGCAGGGATGTGATGAAGGTCAGGGTTTTTACTTCAGTTGTCCTGTCCCCGCTGATATAATTGCCCCGATGTTGCAGAAAAGTTCTCAACAGATGGAGACAATTCCAGCATAGATAGATGTCTCAGTCAGAAAGCCACCCCCCCCTGATAACGTTTCACTTTAATTTTGATAGAAATGGTTAACAGGGGGTGGGGGGAGATGAAGAGAGAAATCCGGGATTAATGAGGCGAATAACAGGTTATTTATTTTGAAACTGTGGAAAGCTTCGCAACCATGTGAGCACGAGATGAAACCTCAAGCTTGCGAAACATCCTTTTTAAGGCTTGCTTGACAGAGTTTTCGGTAATCCAAAGTTCAGCACTAATTTCTGCATTAGTTTGTCCTTGAGCCACCAAGGAAGCAATTTGCATTTCACGGGGCGTTAAACGCTCTGTCTGTAATAGTAGTGGTTGTTGCAATCGCGCCATTGCTACCCAAGTAGAAAGATGCAGACAAAGCGCACTTAAATCTGTGAGATTCTGTGAGTCGAATGCAGGCATTCCTTGCTTACGCGTAAAACCTACCACGCCTACTAACTGACCATTGCTGACAATTGGCCCTGCCATAACATGCCAGTGGTCAGCACGAGGACAAATCAACTGCCATGTCTTAGGCTCCACTACCAAAGCTTCATGAACAGGCGCATGGCGTTCTACCAAGTAGCGCACAACTGGATTGTATTGGGGTGATAATGCAATTTCCAGTGCTTTTTGAATATTGCGGTCAATTAGAGAAATTTGAGCAAAGAAAAACAGCCCACATCGTGTAGCTGAAAAATACTCACTCATTTCTGCGGATATGTGCGATCGCAATGTCTGTTCATCTTCAGCTTGAGCAATTGCATGAAATAGAGCTTGTAAGGCAATCATGATTGGCAAAGTGTACCCTTTCGAGGTCTAGGCGCAGTATAGCAACCAGACCTATCTTAGCTTTAGTCACATCAAACCGCTTCTCGGAGTCATTAGTCACTTTTTCCTTTAGCAGCCTTCCACCCACTTATCGGCTTTTCTTTATTTTCTATTTCCACAACCCTAGTTCATCGGACATCGCACATCGTATTTCCCAACCACAACCAAAACTAAATCCGAAGAGGAAACACAACTTTCAATTCTTTTGACGCTATTACAGGAGAAATATAAATGTCTCAATACACTCATCCATCCGTTCTCGTTGATACCCAGTGGCTAGCAGATCATCTCAACGATCCAAACGTCCGCATTATCGAAGTTGATATGAGTCCAGAGCCGTACAAAAATGCTCACATACCTGGTGCTATTTTCTGGAACATCTTTACAGACTTACTATTGCCCGATTTGAAGATGAATTTGGATGCGCGAGCTTTTGAAAGGCTGATGGCACATTCAGGCATCACCAATGACACAACAGTGATTCCTTATGGTAGTTATCCTGGAACAGGAGCCTGGATTTTCTGGTTGTTGAAAGTCTTTGGTCATGAAAATGTACGAGTTCTCAATGGCGGCTACCAAAAATGGAAGTCAGAAGGTCGTCCGCTGGCAACTGAGTTATCTACATTTCCTGGCACTAATTACCAAGCCAAAACTCCTGATACTCATCTGCGAGTATTACATAATGAAGTTCAGGCATCGATTGGTAGAAGCGATCGCGTGTTGTTGGATGTCCGAACGCTTCAAGAATACTGTGGTGAGTGGTTTTTCGATCAGCCACCAAAAGAAGATGAACGTACTGGACATATTCCAGGTGCAGTGCATCTTGAGCATATCTTAACTCTCAACGAGGATAGAACTTTTAAATCATTCAACGAATTGAAAAATCTTTATAACAGTAAGGGCATTACGGCTGATAAGGAAGTGTTTCCTTACTGTGCCATCGGTGGGCGTTCTGGATATACCTGGTTTGTCTTGAAGTATTTATTGGGCTATCCGAATGTTCGGAATTACGATGGCTCTTGGAATGAGTGGAGTCACCTGCCTGATGTAGCTATCGAAAGGTAGTGAGAATTACTTGAATGCTGCCAATATTACCAATAACCGCACCTTTACAGACGGACACCACTACCGTCACAAAGATTAAAATATCTTAACCTTTCGTTACACTAAAGACATCGAGAAGAACGAAAGCAAACCTCTCGAAGCTGAAATCAAAGGTGAACGACATGAATGACACAATTCGCGTTGGTAATCTCTTCGGAATTCCCTTCTATATCCATCCGTCATGGTTTTTAGTTCTGGGTTTAGTGACTTGGAGCTATAGCAGTGGACTGGCGGCGCAATTTCCCCAATTGTCTGCGGGATTAGCTTTGCTACTAGGATTGATGACAGCGCTGATGTTATTTGCCTCTGTCGTCGCTCATGAATTAGGCCACAGTTTTGTTGCGATTCGTCAGGGAATTGATGTCAAATCTATTACTCTGTTTATATTTGGCGGTTTGGCTAGCTTAGAAAAAGAGTCAAAAACCCCAGGTGAAGCTTTTTGGGTAGCGATCGCAGGGCCAATAGTAAGTTTACTACTGTGCGGTATCGTTACAGCTATTGGTGTTACTACTACTGCATCAGGGCCGTTAGCTGCAATTCTTGGTGTTCTAGCTTCTGTTAACTTGGCATTAGCCCTGTTTAACCTTATTCCTGGTTTGCCTTTAGATGGTGGAAATATACTGAAAGCCATCGTCTGGAAAATTACAGGTAATCCTTATAAAGGTGTGACTTTCGCTAGTCGAGTTGGGCAAATCTTTGGTTGGGTAGCAATTCTTTCTGGTCTACTTCCCCTACTATTATTTGGCAGCTTCGGTAACTTCTGGAACTTGTTAGTTGGCTTCTTCTTGTTGCAAAATGCTGGTAATGCGGCTCAATTTGCCAGAGTGCAAGAAAAACTCACAGGTTTAACAGCCGAGGATGCTGTAACTCATGACAGCCCGATTGTGTCTGGTAATCTTAGCCTAAGAGAGTTTGCCGATGAGCGAGTCATAAGTGGACAAAACTGGCATCGGTTCTTAGTGACTGATGATGATGGACAATTAGTAGGTGCGATCGCTGTTGATAATTTGCGAACCATCCCAATAGCACTGTGGTCAGAAACTCAAGTCAGAGAAGTCATGCGACCAATTACCGAATCCACCACAGTCAAATCCGATCAACCTCTGCTGGAAGTCATGCAGTTACTCGAACAACAAAAGCTATCTGTGCTCCCCGTGATTCGTGAGAATGGCGTCCTAGTTGGAATCTTAGAAAAAACTGCAATTATCCAGCTACTTCAAAGCCGAACCCAACCTAACCCCGCATAATTGTCTAAAAAACGGCAAACCCTTGTAGAGACGCGATTGATCGCGTCTCTACATTTTTATCGCCCAAATTCAAATAAATTATCTAATAGACCTGCCTTGAAAATAAGGCAGGTCTAATCTTGTGGGGTGAGCATCTTGCCAATTATGCAAGTTAAAGGTGGAAAAGCCGATCGCAGATGGGAGAAGGGGAGATGCTACGCTTTCTAGAAATGAGGTTTCACCGCGTCCTGCTTCAATTAATATCTCTGCGGTGAGAGCGTGTTTGAGCAACATGGGGGATAAACAGAAACAGCTGTTCTAACCGCCAAAGCTCTTAGTATTTCTTCTCCAAGAATTTTTACGAAATATCAGGTATATACCTAGCAAAGATAGACCGACTACTGGCGCTGGTTCGGGTACAGTTTTGATTTTGGCATAAATAGCTGTTCTAGTTGTGGCTCCTTCAAAAGCTTTAACACCTGTCTGGCGAATATCTGGATTAAAACCAGTTAGCTCAAGCGTATATTTATTGTCTTCAAAGGTGAAACTACGATTACTCAAATTTGTGTCTATAAATACAAAATCTGCACTCTTTTCGGAATCTGTTGCGTCATTAGCTGTATTTTCTAGACGCAAATCGAAGTCAAAAACCTGGCTGATTCCAACAGGAGGGCTGAAGGATACATTGAGATTTAAAGGTACAAATTTGACGCTTGTACCTTCAAGTACCGAACCATTAAAGTAACTTAAATCAGCTACTTTGAATACAGAGTTAATGTCCGCAGAAAATGAAGTTCCGTTAAAGGTCAGTTTATTTGAGCCTGTTATTTCACACCCACTAGGAGTATTTGAACTTGGTGGGCACACATTAGGATTACCCCAAGTAAATATGTTGCTTCCCACACCTGTATATATGGGATTGGTATTAGTGCTTCCTGGAGTAGGTTCTCCCCATATACCACTAGAGATGCCAGTAAAAGCTAGAGCATGTGCTTGACCAGAGAAACCAAATCCTGTAGTCGCACTCACAAAAAAACTAGATATAGCAGTCGCAAAAACAAAACTTAGTTTCATAATTTAGGTTTCAATTCTCATCCTGAAGCTTCTCTCAACTAGGTTTCTAGCCTACCTTAGTAAATTTACGGAAAATACGCCAATATCTTATTGTTTTTTTATCAAATATTTTTATATATTTCAAAATTTCTTTATGAAAAATTTATATTGATTGAGCTATGTTTATGGTTTGCTAAAAAGTCTTACTATTTTGTAATTTTTGAAAGAGTAATTGCAATTGCTACTCTACTTGCTCCCTTAATTAATTGCCAAGTTGATATCAAGTTATTTTTAACTCATCCCCGGCTACGAAAACATCGCTTATCTGACGACACGCTCCCGGTTCGCTGATTTTCTTGAATTGCCGTGGGGAAATCGAAGTCATTTGTTCTTACTAATGACTAAATCGGCGGACGGCTATCTCAAACACCCTTTAAAGGGATGGCATTCCCGCCGATTTTCTTTGACGAATATGATTCGTTGGTTGAATTCAAGGTATATGTTTTATAACTTTGACAAAATCTCTGGCAACAACTGACTAGGAACTTTAGATAAAGCCAGATTTTGTCCCTGTATACCTAACTCATTATGAAAAGCACGAATAGTTTTCACTACATAAGTGAAGGTTGTTTGATAAATCTCTGCTTGTTTACTTAATCCGTTTAAGGCTTGCAAATGGTTATCTAATGCTATTTCTAAGTGTTGAGAACGTGTTGCTTTGTCGCCATTAAAAGACTTATCTATTACTAGCTGATAATGGGCTAGTCCCAGGTTATTATAAGAGGCAAGCAAATCAAAACTTAAAGAAGTACCGCTAAGTGAGTGAGCCAAGGCTATAGCTTCTTCGTAAGCACTAATACATAGTTGCAGATACTTTTGCCGTACCTGTTTAGTTGCCTGAGATAGGTTTGCTAGATGCCAGTAGGCAGTACCTAGATTATTTTGTGTAGCGGCGCAGGCACTGGGAACATTAGCTGGAGTGCGGTACTTGAGAGCTTCGCTATAAACATCTATGGCTAGCTGGAGATTTTGGACAGGTTGTTCGTATTGTGCCAGATTCCAGCAGGCTGTGCCTATGTTATTTTGAATCATCCCATACTTGAGCGGTTCCTCTTCGGGGTTGTAGTATACAAGTGCTTCCTTGTAAGCTGCGATCGCTTTCTTTAAATGCACAATCGGTTGGTTGTATTGCCCTAGATGCCAGTATGCAGTACCCAAATTGTTCTGGCAAGCCGCATACTTTAATGAATCCATATCGGCTGTACGGTAGCTGAGTGCTTCATTGTAAGCCAAAATTGCTTGCTGCCAATTTTCAGATGGGTGAGAAAAACGAGCTAAATCACCATAAGCCGTCCCCAAATTATTTTGCACACGAGCGTAAGTTTCTGGATGTATCTGGGGTGAAATCATCTTTAACGCCAACTCATAAAATTCTATTGCCTGCTCTATATAAGTTTGTCCTTCCTCAGAATTGGGTGGCGTGCGGTATAGCATCCAGTAGAGTGTACCCAAATCATTCAAGATATCTGGGAGTTGCGGTGAGTTTTCGTCATAGCTAATTGCTTCCTGATAGGCAATAATTGCCACCATCAGGTTTTCTAGGGTTGACTCTCCTTGCTCAATGCGAAGACGGTATAACGTGCCCAAGCGATGATAAGCCTCTGCCAGTATCTCCCCTGGAACTTGCTTTTCGTGTAATTCTTCAATCTCCAACAAAATCTGCTGCGGTTGTAAGTAATTTTCAGTAATTTGAGAATTATTTGTGTTAATTGTTGCTATTACTAGCTCCGTTAACTCGCTGCTAATATAAGATAAAGACGACAGCGATTGATTATTACTCCCACTACCAGACCTATTAGTAGATTCCTGCTGTTGTGGCGCAGCCTTCAATAAATCCGCTGTTGACGGCGAAACTTCCTGGGTTTTATGTACGCCATTCCCTTGTATCTCTGCTGGAAAATCGGAATTATTCTCAAAGTTTAACCCGGTGGCTGCGGTTCTGAGTTCTGCGTGGTTAACTGATTCATCTAGAATCGACTGCTCAATATTACCTAAATCCAAACTTCTAGAACGTGAAAAACGTTCTGGATAGCCCGAATTCTGAGTTGCTGGTGTGGGTTCTCCGGCAAACACAAATACACCAGTACGAGAACGCCAAAACTGTGGTGCTGATTGCTTGATAGCAGATAACCAAGGACGTGGTATCCACAACAGCAAATTAGATTCTAGGAATCGGCTGGATTCTTGTGTAGAGAAATATTCTTCGCTCAAGCGGAGATAGTGCAAAAATAAACGCTGTGTTGCGACTGGTTGCTTGGTAAGATGCTCCACCCCTACAATCTGAAATGCTGGTACTGGAAAAGGTCTTCCAGGGGTGTCTTTTGATGCCCCAACAATTGGTGGTGGATAATTAGCCAACCATTGATTAATCTGAACTATGGGATTGGGATCGTTTAAATTTAAACGCAACGTGACTAATCTTGGATAAGCTGGAGTGCTATTTTCCTGAGCATTTGATGACTGATATAGCACCTGTCCTACAGGATAAGCCAATGTAGAATGCAAACGAGCTGCTACCTGATTTCTTAAGTGTAAATTATCACATACAGCTAAAAAAAGTTGTCGTCGTAAGCCAAGACTTAGGGCAAGTTTCAGGCGGTGGTATACTTGCCGATTCCAAGTAGAATTATTGTTGTGTGCAGTATCATTCACGCTCATAGCGGCTAAAGAGCCAAAACACAGTATGTATCACCTTTCTGGGTGCATCCAAGTAGGTTAAACTCATAATAAAAATTATTTTTAAGTAGATATTGTGCTCTCAGGGTTAACTGAGCCTTTAGGTCTACTAGAAATAATAAAGTATGTAATTATACTTTAATTGCTAATTCAATTTTAACAAAAAATAAAAAAGCAGGCCCCTCTTAAAGATCGGAACCTGAAAAACTATAAAAAAGTTGAAATTTTATTAAAATGTGTTACGTTCAAGTGCTTTTAGAAACAAAGAAGGCGACTAGAATCAAGCCGGCAACCAAAGCTGTAGCAGCGATTCCTAGTAAGATGTAAGTTCGTTTTTGCCCTTCCGTGGGAGGTTCTGCTTGATAAATCTTTGGTTCTCGGGCAAAATTATTCAGAAGACCGCCTTCTTCATTCGTATAGGGCATGAATTAATTCCTTTATCTTTATCGTTAATTTAATGTTACATAAATGCTAAATCCGCTCTTAAACTGCTAGACAAATCGTTACATTGGGCATTGGGCATTTAAAAGAGGCAGAGGGGCACACTTCGGCTGCGCTCAGGGGGCAGGGGGCAGAGGGGAAAACTCTTCTCTCTTTCTCCTTGCTCCCTGCTCCCCTGCTTCTTCCCCATTCTCTAACTAGTAATCGTCCCAGTTAGAGGTGAACTAGGACTGGCGTAATCTTTGATGGGCATCCTGCCAGCAAGGTATGCTAGACGACCGGCAACTGTTGCTAAATTCATGGCACGAGCCATTGCTGCTGGGTTCGGAGAAAGAGCGATCGCACTATTAATCAACAAGGCATCTGCTCCCAATTCCATTGCCTGGGCGGCTTCTGAGGGCGAACCAATACCAGCATCTACCACCACTGGCACACCTGCATTTTCGATGATGATTTGGATATTGGCAGTTGTTTTTAGCCCTTGTCCAGAACCAATTGGCGATGCCAAAGGCATTACCGTAGCACAGCCTACTTCTTCTAAACGCTTGGCTAACATGGGGTCAGCGTTAATATAGGGCAATACTGCAAAGCCTTCTTTAACTAGTTGTTCTGCGGCTTGCAGTGTCCCAATTGGATCTGGGAGTAAATATTTAAGATCGGGTATTACTTCTAACTTGACAAAATTATTGTCTTCCTGCCCCAATAATTTCGCCATTTCTCGCCCCAAACGCGCCACCCGAATCGCCTCTTCAGCAGTTTGACAACCTGCGGTATTGGGCAACATCCAGATTTTCGTCCAATCCAAGGCTTCAGCTAAACCTTCATGTCCGGGGGCCTTGGTTTGTACCCGTCGTACTGCCACAGTAACAATCTGACAATCACTGGCGGCAACGCTTTGCTGCATTTCCTCAATGCTACGATACTTACCAGTTCCCGTCATCAAGCGGGATTGGAAGGTTTTACCAGCGATAATTAGGGGTGAGTCTTGAGTCGGGAGTGGTGGCTGCTGTGGCAATATGGCAGGGCGATGCCCGTTGGAGAAATTGGCAGAGTGAGTCAGCATTGGGGTGGAGGTAGATGGCTTAGACTGGAAGCGCGAATAGTGAAAATCAGCAAGTAGGGGGTCAGACTTTTGTTCCAAGATTAAATCGGCAATCAATGCAGCGGTTACGGGGGCAAGTAGAATCCCGTTGCGGTAATGACCAGTAGCAAGGGTTAAATTTTGACAGTAGCTAGTGCCAAGGATAGGTAACTCATCAGGGGTGGCTGGGCGAAATCCCCACCAGAATTCCTGGATGGGATAATGCTTTAGTTGAGGATACAGCCGGATGGCAGCTTGTAGTAATGTTTGAATGCCTTCTGGAGTGTTGTCGGGGATGAAGCCAACGTCTTCGCTTGTTGCCCCAATAATTAGGCGATCGCGTCTTGGTACGATGTAAATATCCTGTCCAAACAAAACCCGCTTCAAGGGCAATTCCGGCGCAAATTCTGGTATCCGCACACTCAGCATTTGTCCTTTTCTGGGGCGCACGGGTAGTGGTAACAATTCATTTGACCAAGCACCTGAAGCTAAAACATAGTGCGCGGCACGAATTATTCCAGCATTGGTTTGGACACCAACCACTTGTCCTTGCTGCTGTAAAAATGCTTCTACTGTAATGCCGTCTTTGAGTTCAACGCCAACAGACTCAGCCGCTGTCCACAATACATGAGCTAGAGCCTTATTATCAACTTGTGCGTCTTCAGGATACCACCAGCCACCAACTACCTCTGCTCCCAATCCTGGCTGATATTGATGAATTGCCTCTTTGTTTAACCAGTAAGCCGGGGATGAGGGAGAAGAGGAGGAAAAACTTTCCCCTCTGCTCCTCTGCTCCTCTGCTCCCCCTGCTCCCCTGCCCCCCTGCCTCCCTGCCTCTTCAAAAAAGGGTGCGAGGATACCGCAAGGCCAGTAGCCAGTATTTAAGCCGGTCAGGTCTTCTAATTTGCGCGTCCAGTCGGGATATAAAGTACGCGATCGCCAACACAAGGAACGCATTGCCCCATTAGGGATGTTTTCCGCATCTGGTGCTAACATCCCAGCGGCGGCGTGGGTAGCGGCAGCCTGAAAGTCACGACAAAGCACGGTGACGTGTGTCCCGCGCAGTTTTAGTTCAATGGCGATCGCTAAACCGATAACGCCGCCACCAATAATTACAGTCTCACTAGTCATTAGTCATTAGTCATTAGTCATCTATCATTAGCCATTTATCATTAGTACATAACTAATAACTCATAACTAATAACTCATAACTTATAACTTATAACTCGTAACTAAAGACGGATCTATCGTTACCACAAGGCGCGAATTGGTTCGTTGCCTTGATTTGTATTGCTGGATGTATTTGTATCTGAAGAATCTGTATTGCTGTCTGTTGTACTGTCAGCAGGTGATGTTGAGTCATCGGAAGGATTCTGGGCAACGCTACTCCTGTTGTCAGGTCTTGGGGCTACAATACTGCGCCTAGTTTCGTTTGTTTCAGTTGTTTCATTGCCTTCAGTTGCAGTTTCTTCATTTTTGCTGCCAGCACTGCTATTAACATTGATATTAGCTGGGAGAACTTTTGCTGCTTTGCCACCGGGAGCGTTAGCGCTTTGTACGCCCATAGGAAAGTTGATGCCTAGTAATGTACCAAGCAGAATGGCCAAACCTCCAGCCATCAAAATTAAGGGTGTCCATCTACCCATCTTGTCTTACTCCTTTTTAACCTTTAGGTGTCCACACTATTCGAGAACCTTGTCCCCAAAATCCATCAAACTTTGTCACTTTCACATCGCCTAAAACCTGAGTTTGACAGGCTAAACGTAAGTCTGTTGTAGGAGAATGGGGAGGAAGCGAACGCCGTGCTCGATCGCGCCAATTCGCTGCTGATACTTCGCCCTCTACCTTAACCGCACAGGTTCCACAACTGCCAATGCCTCGACAGTTTATTACCTTAGCACCGTCATTGTAGAGGTGAATACTATTTTGCAGCAAAATTTTTCGGAGATTGCTTCCCTGTTCGCAATCAATTGTTTTACCTTCAGCTAGTACCTTAGGCATTTTTAAATTGCCAAACTGGCTTTTTGTTGTATATTGACACATTGCCTCGAAAGTTGTCTCGTCGGTCCCAGTTTTATGACCACAAATTCCTCACCTCAACTTTGGCTCTATGACACTACACTACGGGATGGCACTCAGCGCGAGGGGCTATCAGTATCGATAGAAGATAAGTTACGCATTGCCCGTAGACTCGATCAACTGGGAATTCCCTTCATTGAAGGCGGTTGGCCTGGTGCCAATCCCAAGGATGTACAATTTTTCTGGCAACTCCAAGAAGATCCGCTAAAACTTGCTGAAATTGTTGCTTTTTGTTCGACTCGACGCCCCAACTCCACTGCCGCAACTGAACCGATGCTACAGGATATTTTGGCTGCCGGAACTCGCTGGGTAACGATTTTTGGGAAGTCTTGGGATTTACATGTCACAACAGGCCTCAAGACGACATTAGAAGAAAATTTGGCGATGATTCGGGACACAATTGAGTACCTCCGTTCTCAAGGGCGTCGCATTATCTACGATGCCGAACATTGGTTTGATGGCTACAAGCACAATCCAAATTATGCTTTACAGACATTAGAGGCTGCGATCGCATCTGGTGCTGAATGGCTAGTCCTGTGTGATACTAATGGCGGTACTTTGCCCCACGAAATTAGCCAAATTGTTCAAGATGTCAGTAGTCATTTGTCATTGGTCATTAGTCAAGAAACAATGACGAAGGACAAAGGACAAAGGACAATTCCCCAAATTGGAATTCATACTCATAACGATTCAGAAATGGCGGTTGCTAACGCAATAGCCGCCGTGATGGCAGGGGCAAAGATGGTACAGGGCACAATTAACGGTTACGGTGAACGTTGCGGTAATGCTAATCTCTGTTCGTTAATTCCCAATTTACAACTAAAGGCGGGTTACAGTTGTATCACAGAAGACCAGCTCACACAACTTACAGAAGCTAGTCGTTTTGTTAGTGAGGTGGTCAATCTTGCGCCAGATGAACACGCTCCCTTTGTGGGACGTTCGGCTTTTGCCCACAAGGGCGGTATTCATGTATCAGCGGTGGAACGTAATCCCCTAACTTACGAACACATTCAGCCGGAACAAGTCGGGAATCGTCGCCGCATCGTGATTTCTGAACAGTCTGGACTCAGCAATGTTTTAGCCAAAGCCCGCAGTTTTGGCATTGAACTCGATCAGCTAAAGGCGGAGGCCAAGCAAATTCTCCAGCGCCTCAAAGACTTGGAGAGTGAAGGATTTCAATTTGAAGCAGCAGAGGCAAGTTTTGCACTGTTGATGCACGAAGCTTTGGGAGGTCGCCAGAAGTTTTTTGAAGTCAAAGGTTTTCAAGTCCACTGTGACTTGATTGAGGGGAAAGAAACTAGCAATGCCTTAGCTACAGTCAAAGTCGCTGTTGACGGGAAAAATATTTTGGAGGCGGCGGAAGGTAACGGCCCCGTGGCAGCTTTGGATGCAGCTTTACGCAAGGCTTTGGTGAATTTTTATCCCCAAATAGCAACCTTTGATTTGACAGATTACAAAGTGCGGATTCTCAACGGACATACGGGCACTGCGGCGAAAACCCGTGTGTTGGTAGAATCAGGCAATGGTCGTCAACGCTGGACAACGGTTGGGGTTTCCACCAATATTTTGGAGGCTTCTTATCAAGCGGTGGTGGAGGGCTTGGAATATGGTTTGTTGTTGCACTCCCAAGCAGAAGCAGCGGTGAAAGCTTCTAGTTGACAAAAATGCTATGTAGTGTAGCAACCTTTTACGCTTTTCGATGAGAAGGGGAGGCGATCGCCAAAGTGCGATCGCCTCTTGCCATTTAGTAACACTTTTATGCTTGAATTGTTAACCCAGCTTGCTTTTCGCAGTTTTTAGGTCGGTTGCTACTCGCTAGGCATAACGACAAAAACCCCTGTGTTGATAAAATCAGGCAATGATGAAAGATAGGCAGGATTAAAGGTGACAATCGAAATCTACGTTAGCACCGATATAGAAACGGATGGCCCTATCCCAGGACCCCACTCCATGCTTAGTCTTGCCTCAGCTGCGTATACCGCAGACAAACAATTGGTTGCGACTTTTACAGCTAATTTAGAAACCTTGCCAGGGGCACAAGGACACCCCAAAACTATGAAATGGTGGTCAGAACAGCCAACCGCCTGGGCAGCCAGTAGAGCCAACCCGCAGCCCCCTGTGGAGGTCATGCAGTCTTACCACTCCTGGCTTGTGGCATTGCCAGGTAAACCAATCTTCGTTGGCTATCCAGCCGCTTTTGACTTTATGTTTGTCTACTGGTATTTGATAAACTTTGTCGGCGATAGCCCATTCGCCTTCTCGGCATTGGATATCCGATCGTATGCGATGGCATTTCTGAAACAAAACTACAGCGAATCAGGCAAGGACAATCTACCTGCTGCATGGTTAGAAAATCTTCCATTGGCGCACATTGCCTTGGATGATGCTATTCAACAAGGGAAGTTATTCTGCAATCTGTTGCAAGCAAATCTACGGCCTTAAGCAAGATAGCTATGCGATCGCATCTATAAGAAAGATGAAGATGATTATGTAATAGATTTCCGATAACGACGAATGAGGCTTCGTCGTTATCAAAAATCCCTCGCTGCTTTTAAAACCGAGGATCTAGCCCTATACCTGGAAACCGTCGATATAAGACTTAATCGTCGGTAACGCCGTCATTTTTTCATAGAAGAAATTGTTCACAATTTTCATCACCTCCGCCTGAGCTACATCTACTTCGGAATCGAGAGGAGTGCCAGGTTCTTGGCGGCACAGACTACGGTATAAGCGCAGTAGATGACGCACGATTTCCAACTCTTCTTCCCCCTCCAAGACCTTGACAACTGAGATGATCAGTTCATCCGTCTGATTGAGAATACTGTCGATATCAAAGACAGTGCTCTTGTCCCTGGCTTCTTGGACAGTTCGCACTAGCGCATGGACTTGATAGAGCAGCGCCGCAGGTTCATCGAACAACTCACGCAGAAAAGCCGCTTCTTCATAACGCCCATTCAGCCGGAAAATGTTGTACAGACGCTTGGCTGCTTTACCGTAATTGAGTTTATCGCCTTTGACACATTTTTTGACTTCCTTTTCCAATTGCACCACATAATCATCCATGACATCAGTGGAGACCTGCTTCACCAGCTTGGAAAAGATTGGGGCTGATTCAGCATCTAAGTAAACCTCCTGGAAGTAGCCGTCCAGATAGCCGTCTAGTGGAGTGATGACACCATCTGGTGCTTCCCAGGTGACATCCAACATATTACTGGCATTGGACAACTGACCGCGTATCGTGTCGGCGATCACCCAATCTAGCTTGCACCAACCTGAGTCTTGTGCTACAGAATCCCAGGTGATGACGACAGGATTGCCTTTTGCGTCGATCGCTTCGATCTGACCAGCAACAATATCATTGGGTAGCCAGCTAATTGGTGAACCAACACGCATAGTTTGTTCTCCCCGAATCACCTCTTGGGGGTAGCTACCAAACTTCAACTCAATTAACTGGTAATTGGGACCGGACAAGCTGTTGAGCGCTTTCTCGCGCATTATTTTAGCAAGAATCTCGCAGGCTTCGGTGCGAGTAGGTGCAATGATATTCACTCGCTCGAAGTAGTCACAGTCACCGGGATAGGTTTGAATCTTGGATTGAGCCGCTGAACCAGAGAGCGCCAATGCAGTTTCCACAACACCAGGGATGTCGTCAAATTCTACGATTTTGCCAATGGCGCGAAACCGTGCCAGTTGTTGCGGATCGAAATCCAACATGGTGACTTTGTGCCCAAATACACCTGTGTCTTTATCCACCACAATATCGCTGTCGCCTGTCGCCTCGGTGATGGAATTCATCCAGCGTTCCAATTCTTGCTCATTGAGTTGAACCCCTAAGCGATTAGCAGATTCCACGATGCGGTTACGTGCATCTAGGGTTTGATCCTGTGCTTTTGTCATAGTTTATTATTTACTTGATTTTTGTGATTATACTTTATAGATTATTCCGATTAAATTTATTTTTGTGCTCGTAATTGAAGAAAAATGATTGAGTATTAAGTTTGATAATAATGTGGTTTTCTCATAGCAATTCATGAGCCAAAAACGCCTATAAACCCTACCAGTAAAGGATTATATAGGAATTACTTACTCAATATTTATTTTATCTGTATGTCAATTAAATAGTTTTAAAGGAAGAAAAATAGCTTGGAAAAATATCGTTACACTTTAGACTGATTTTCTCCCTAATGCTAGCCCAAAAAATTAAGTGGCAGTTGATAGGTGGTAATCTTCAGAATAAATAGTAGCTAGTAGGTAGAAATAAAGTTAACTATTTAAGTTTGCCATTTGTTCTTTGTCATTATTGATTACTAAGGGTTTTAAACTTATTTACTTTTGGTAATATAGTTGTATTTATTTCCACTTATCCCTCTTCTGTCACTTTCCGGGTATTCTGAATAAAAGAATCAAAAGAAAAAACTCTCTTCAGGTAAGCAGGGCAATGGATGTAGAATTACAAATCCTAAAACATTTGGCGAGAGACGCTCACCCAACAGTTGCGATCGTAGATGAATATTGTGCAGAGTATAAAGACTTATTTAAAGAAGTAAGGAATTATGAGTGCTTCAAATATTTACACATGGGGATAATATCAACGATAAAACGAAAATCGTTACCAGAGATAGCAAAGGTAGTGAGCATAAATTCGGCACAGTCACTACACCATTTTTTAGCAAATTCAGATAGTCACATAGATGTCCTGCGCGATCGCACTTCCTATGTCTTTGCGTTGATTTCTGTAGCGGCTGCCGTTGACATAGCAGGCGATTGTTGATCGGGTCAATAACTTAAAAAAGTCTCGCCGTTTTCTATAATTTGATGAAAACCCTACACTTTTTGTAAGAATGATTATTATTTTCTACGGTTATTTTATTTTATGCAAGTCTTTTAAATTTAGTATCCTTAAACTCAAATGGTATTAGATAGGCTATTTTTTTCAACAACATTTTTATCCAACAATGGGTTGGTGAAATCATGTGTGTTTGCCCTTATTAGAGAAGTTATCTGTTAACGTTAACACTGAAACAGTGGGAAAGGTGAAAACTTAAAAAGTAGGAAAAGTGGGAAAAGTAGGAAAGGTAGGAACATTTTAATTTACAACAAAATAATAGAATTTTAGTGTTAATATTTTATGAAACCTTAAAGGTTGTTTAGAAAGTCGTAAAGTATATTAAAAACCTCTCTCCAAACCTCTCCCGTTAAAGGAGAGAGGCTTTTAAACCCTCATTCTCTCGCAGTGAGCTAGGGGGGTTAAATTACCAATGTTTTGATGTTAGTAATAATACTTTCTAAACATCCTCTAAGCAGGGTGTGGCGAAGTAAATAAAGCATTTATTGAGAGTTTTGTCTTCAAGATATTATGCGATTGTTTTACTTTGTCATACTCCAGAATGACCAGTAAACTCAAAACAAAATTAGTGAGTGGGAATAATCAAGATGAAAAGAGAAAACAGAAAGTACAACAATCAAACTGAAATTCATGATTTGATTGATGAAGCTGTAAACAATGCGCTAGCACGTAGAAATAAAATTCAAGATGCAAGCGAAGGTTTATCAAGTTTATCTGATGAAGAAGCGGCAAATATTGTAGGTGGTAAAACTCAACCTGCGATCGCAGGTTTTAAACCTGTTCCTTCTAAACCTGTTTGTCCTCCTCCAATAATCGTGGGACTGGTTGCAACAGATATTAAAGCTTAGATATTGACAGGACTTACGCAAAATATGTCGTAACTAGCAGTAATTCATGAATTACCGCTACGGAATAATAGGCTTTTCAATTATTTTTGCGTAAGTCCTGATTGAGTAAAAAATCATCTTCGCTAAAGCTTCAAATCATGGAAATTCCTGCTGATAAGACTATACTATGTCCTAGTGCTAGACCAGAACTGGCAGACAGTATAGTCTTTGGTCTAGTTGGCGGAAAAGTGACCCAAGCGCGTGTAACTTATCTCAAGCAGCCACTACCTGTTACAGATGAACTGTTAGCAAAAGCTAGCCCAGTTACACCCACTGAAATTTTTCGCACTGCTGCCCCTTGTGCATCAAAAGATTGTCAGCATTTTGACGGTAAAGATTGTCGTCTAGCAACGAGAGTTGCAGAAAAATTACCTGCTGTAGTAGAAGAACTTCCTCCCTGTTCTATACGAAGAGATTGCCGTTGGTGGCAACAAGAAGGCAAAGCAGCTTGTCTGCGTTGTCCGCAAGTCATAACTGACAATTACAATCCATCTGAGTTAATGAATGAAGTTGCTCTACCTGAAGTAGTTACTTAAGGAGAAAATTATGTCTCTTGAAAATGTCAGAGCTTTCTATGAAAAGCTAGTTAATGATCAAGCTTTTCGCACTCAAATGCAACAAGTTGAAAGCAAGGATGAATCTACCAGACTAGTCAAAGAAGCTGGTTATGATTTCACTCCAGAAGAATTTGAAGAATATACAGCTCAATTATTAGAGTCAAATGCTGATGATGGTGAAATCAGACATTTAAATGACCAAGAACTAGAAGCTGTTTTTGGCGGCGCTGCTTCATTAATTGATAATGAGCCGATAGTTCGACCATTGTATGGGGTTGTTGAGCAGCCACATGAGAAACCATGTAAGAAACCACGTCAGAAATGGCCACCTATTCATCCTCAACCTGTGTATGGAATTCCGACTAATGAACAAGCAATTTAGAGCTATAAGTTAAGATTTTCGGGACGGATAACAAAAAAGCCGTCCCTCTTTAAATAAGCTGAATAGAGGATATTTTTAATGAGCGATCGCAGAATTAGCTATGCAGTTTGGGAAATTACCTTAAAATGCAATCTTGCCTGTCAGCACTGTGGTTCTCGTGCAGGCCATACAAGGGCAAAAGAACTGTCTACAGCAGAAGCCCTCGATCTAGTCAAACAAATGGCAGACGTTGGCATTACCGAAGTTACTTTGATTGGTGGTGAAGCTTTTCTGCGTCCAGATTGGTTGGAAATTGCCCAAGCCATTAATCAAGCGGGAATGCTCTGTGGTATGACTACTGGTGGTTATGGCATCACCCTAGAAACAGCACGCCGAATGAAAGAAGCTGGAATTCAAGTAGTTTCTGTTTCCGTTGATGGACTAGAAACCACTCACGATCGCCTCCGGGGTAGACAAGGCTCTTGGCAATGGGCATTTAAAACCATGAGTCATCTCAAACAAGTAGGTATCGCATTTGGTTGCAATACTCAAATTAATCGGCTCTCTGCACCAGAATTTCCCAGTATCTACGAACATATCCGCGATGCCGGAATCTTCGCTTGGCAGATTCAATTGACTGTACCAATGGGAAATGCCGCAGATAACAACGAAATTCTCCTGCAACCTTATGAATTACTAGATATCTATCCGATGATTGCTCGTGTTGCCGAACGCGCACAGCAAGAAGGAATTAAGCTTCAGCCAGGGAATAATATTGGCTACTTCGGCCCCTACGAGCGATTTTTGCGTGGCGGGAGTGCTTGGTCGTTTTGGCAAGGATGCAATGCCGGACTCTCGACATTAGGAATTGAGGCTGATGGTGCGATTAAAGGTTGTCCTTCGCTGCCAACTTCAGCCTATACAGGTGGGAACATCCGTGACTACTCTTTGCGAACCATCATCGAAGAGACAAAAGAACTGCGTTTCAATCTGGGGGCTGGGACACCCAAAGGTACGGAACATTTGTGGGGTTTCTGCAAAACTTGTGAATTTGCAGAACTATGTCGAGGTGGTTGCAGTTGGACTGCACACGTATTTTTTGACAAGCGAGGTAACAATCCTTACTGTCATCATCGCGCTCTCACACAAGCTAAACGTGGTATTAGAGAACGAGTATTCCTCAAGAATCAAGCCGAGGGCAAACCTTTTGATAATGGTGAATTTGCTTTGATTGAAGAACCAATTGATGCTCTCTGGCCAGAAAATGATTCACTACACTTTACTGCTAATAGCATTCAATGGTCAGAAAGTTGGCAGCAGAAGCCAGAATCATATCAATTCGTACATTCGTAATTCGTAATTAAGACGGTCAGATGGATAATAACTCTAGCTTTACCGAAAATAATCTAGTTTCTGATCCCACAAATGGCAATTTAAAGTTATCACCAGATGAATCTCCAAGCCAAGTAGATGCTACAAAGTTTCTCTTGCCTCGTTCAGCATGGAGTAGTCAAGTAGCGTATTTAAGAGTACTTTTTAGAGCAAAAAAAGCTTTAGATCGCATAGAACAAGAAACAAAATATGAATATAGCGTTCTAGAACATCCTGTTCATCAACCTTTAAAATGGATTAATAAATAATACAAATCAGTTTTTTACTTAGTATAAGTTTTACTTAATTAACTTTCAATGATTCATGAAAAAGAATCTTAACCTAAACAACTTGGGAAAAGAAAAAATCTGATGATGCATTACGAACTTGAATATAACTTTTGGTGTTTAACCACCCTTTAGCCCAATACGCTTGGGTTAAGGAAATTATCTGTTGAGGCAGGTAGAGGGTACAGGGAAAGAGAAAAAAGCTTATCTGAACTGTATTGCCTTTTAGCCTACATTCCGTAGGTTTTTCATGTTAACTAGATAATATTTTTGGCAAGGAGTACTAAGAAACTGAAGAAGCCATCGTCCTTCATCAGTAAGATTAGCAATGTGTTTAGCGCCGATGATCGTTACCAGATGAATCGACATGAAACATTGAAATTCCAACCCTTCGATTTACTCGAAAAAACTGGCTTATCTGGCAACTCATCCAGAAGGCTGACCGTTTTGAGTAATTCATCCTTAGGCTGGCTTTGACGCATCTGATTAAGTTTCTAGTGCCCAGTGCTGATATGGTTAAGTTAGTGGCTTCTGTGCTGTAAATGCAAAAATAGCAACCCAATTGCCAATTCCAGACATGTTATTCCTATACCTAAAATGCGTAGGCGCAGCCCGCCGCAGGCATCGCCAATCTTTAGGTGCAGAACTAAAAATCTAATGCTGCGACAAAAACTTCATTTTATACAAGGTTTTAGGAGAACTTTTCCCAAGATTGGGCAACTAATTGGCTCAACCAGCGACGTTGTTGCTGATCCAGCAGTGGATCATCTGCTAGCAACTGAGCGGTTAATTCTTCTAAAGATTGACCCTGAGCGCGGACAATTTTAATAACTCCAGCGATCGCACTGGCAACTAGTTCTTCATCAATCGGCTGTTGTCGTAGGGCAACAATTTCTTGGGGACTGTCTGGAATGGGATAATTCATGGCGTGGGTTTACAAGTTTTACAAAATGAACAATAAATTTGACAACATCTTAAAATTTCTTCACTGAATCTTTACGAAAGTAATAGGGCGGAGTTTACCTTACTTTGTGCCTTCATAAAATCTGTCTTAGTGAGTAGATTTATCGGAGATGTCAGGAAAAGATGAGAGAAATCCTTTATTTAGAAGTTCCAACTCCGGATATAGCAACTGTGCGTAGCTGGTTACAAACAGATTTTGAACCCGGAAATGGAGAAAAAGTGCCTACATCGGAAGGCTTTCGCCTTAAAATACCCAGTGCTACTACAGCTGCTGGGGTGGCTCTTTCCGAAAACTTGCCTACGGAACTTTCTGTATTTGTCTGGTCAGTGCAACGAACTACCTATTTAAAAGTGTTTCGTTGGGCAGAACAACCCTTTCCCAATGAGGGGCAAATCCTGCAACGCCTGACCAAAGAAATCAGAAGCCGTTTTCCGCATCATTACCCAGAACCGCCAGCAATTGATTTATCCCAGCAATCGATTTTTGCAGCACTAGGCTCTGTTTACCCCCTCACCGTCAAATATTTTCAGAAAATGCCCAACGGCGAATACGATCTAACTCGTGCCTATTGGTGGGAACAACGATGGCGCGAAGGAGTACGGAATCCGCAGCAGCCGCGTCAAGTTGTGTTTTCTGGTAAAGAGGACAGGGGAAGAGGTATAGGAGCAGGGGGAGCAAGGAGTAAGGAGCAAGGAGCAGGGAGCAGGGAGCAGGGGGAAAATTTCTCTCCTCTGCACCCTGCACCCTGCCCCCCTGCCTCATCCTCCTCATCCGCGACTTATGACATCATCTACATCGGTGGCGCACTAGGGGCGATCCATGCCGCAGTCATGGCAAAACTAGGATATAAAGTCCTGCTGGTGGAACGAATGCCCTTTGGACGGATGAACCGAGAATGGAATATTTCCCGTGATGAGATTCAAAGCTTAGTTAACCTGGGTTTAGTCACCCCCGCTGAGTTAGAAACCATCATTGCCAGGGAATACAAAGACGGATTCAATAAGTTTTTTGATGCTAATAATCCATCCAAATTGCGATCGCCCGTTCTCCACACACCCACAGTCCTGAATTTAGGCTTAGATTCCGAAAAATGGCTCCAAATGTGTGGGCAAAAATTGCAAGCGGCAGGCGGCGAAATCTGGGATGAAACAGAGTTTATCCGTGCAGATATTGATATATCACAAGTACTTCTGAAAGTCAAACACTTACCCAGTCAGATTGAGAAGCAAGTAAGTGGACGACTGCTAATAGATGCAATGGGAACTGCGTCCCCCATCGCTTGGCAATTAAATGGTGGTCGTGCTTTTGATAGTGTATGTCCGACGGTGGGAGCGGCAATTGAGAGCGGATTTGAGCCGGAGGTATGGGACTCCCAATATGGAGACGTTCTTTACAGTCATGGGGATATTTCGCGGGGAAGGCAGTTAATTTGGGAATTGTTTCCTGGAGCAGGTGATGAACTGACGATTTATTTATTTCATTACCACGAAGTCAATGCTGAAAATCCCGGTTCCTTGCTAGAGATGTACGAGGACTTTTTCACGATCTTGCCAGAGTATCGCAGGTGCGATATGGACAAATTGGTGTGGAAGAAACCGACATTTGGGTATATACCGGGGCATTTTAGTGTGGGAAGTAGCGATCGCACAGTCGCCTTTGATCGATTGATTGCGATCGGTGATGCCGCATCACTCCAGTCTCCCCTCGTCTTCACCGGTTTTGGTTCGCTAGTTCGCAACTTAGAGCGCTTAACATCGCTGTTGGATACTGCTCTCAAGCATGACTTGTTGAGTTTCCGACACTTGAACCAAATTCGTGCTTACCAAAGCAACGTTTCAGTAACTTGGCTATTTTCTAAAGGCATGATGGTGCCTACAGGAAAATTTTTACCCCCGCAGCGGATTAACTCCATGCTGAACACCTTTTTTGGGCTGTTAGCAGACGAACCCCAAGAAGTAGCAGATAACTTCATCAAAGATCGGTGTGATTGGTTAACCTTTAACCGCCTAGCACTTAAAGCAGCTAGAAAAAATCCTGCTTTGCTTTTATGGATTTGGGAACTTGCTGGGCCTAGAGATTTGCTCAGATGGCTTGGTAGTTATTTCAACTTCGGTCGTCATGCCCTGATCAGTGCTTTGCTGAGTCCGTGGTTCGGGCGCTTCTTGAACCGGGTAGGTTTTTGGCTGGAACCCCGGAATCCCGGCTTGTGGCTGTGGCTGTTAGCGATTAATTACGCGATCGCCACAGGCAAACCGCGATCGCGCTCTCAAATAGCAAAAGCCAACTCAGAAGCTATAATTCCGAAGTCAGAAGCAAGGATTCTTAATTAGTCATTAGTCATTAGTCATTAGACAAATGACAACTAACTATTGACTCTTGGGGCGAAAATTTGGCAGTTCCACAGATGCCAATGACTTACGCCCCTTCGGTGGACGCTGGGGATAAACCACCGGTGAGGGTGAATTACCATCATTGGTGTTATCACCTAATAACTCTGGGGACAAATCAGTTGCCGACAATTCCATCTGTGTCAATTGTGAAACTTCTGACCAGTAGTCTTCAGTTTCTCCAACAGGCGTCTCAGTGTGAGGTTGAGTGGAAGAAACTGGTAAGTTATTGGCTGGTGAGACTACAGAATCTATTGTCCAAGAAGTGGAGGTAGTTGCAGGGGGATTAATTTCTGCTTCCAACTGCTCCTCCTGTGGATTTTCTAATTCCTCATCGTCTTCTAAAATTGTTGCTAAAGTCTCCCAGATAGGCGCATCACCCTGATTACTATTCACATCCGTTTTCGCAGCCGATGGTGGTGATACAGATGTAGGCTGGGAGGTGAAAAACATTTGGATGAGACTATCTAATTGCTGATCTAAATTTGATGAACCCGAAGTTGAAACAACTTCAGGTGTATCTGGGGAATCCTCAATTTTTGGAGAGGGGCTGGGTTGTGTTGGTGTGTTTTTCTTAACTGACCAGTTCCAAGAAGATGATGCCGTCGGAGTCGGTTCATTTCTTTGGAATGGTATTGGTGCTGAGGGTTCGCCCCAAGAATTCTCTAGATCGTCACTCAAGGATTCTGGTTCTGCTGACCAAGGTTGAATTGGCTGTGCATTAGGAAACAAAGACCGAGCTTTTCTAGAGAATCTTCCTTGTCCACTAGTTATGTCTTTAGGATGTTTTGCAGTATCTTCTAGGGAGTCATAGCTAGGAACCGATGTATCTAAACATTTTTCCAGAGCTGCTTTAAATTGCAGCGTTTGGCGTTGTTGTCGCATCAGTCTAGTACGTAACTCCCGACAAACAGTTTCTGATTGCAATAGCTGCTGAGACTGTTCGTCGTTGTTAGTGTGTAGAAACGTACATTCTCGCTCTAACTGGGCAAGGCGTTGTTGGCTAATTTGTAGCTGTGCTTTATAAGTATCAATGAAAATTTCTTGGCGTTGAACAGTTTGTACAGCAGTTTCTAATTGTTGAAATAGAGACTTTATCTGTTCTTGAGCCGCAGCCAGTTCCTGAGTATGTTGGTTGAGCATCGACTCAGTAACGCTGGAACGCGTTTTCTGCCATTGCAAAACCTTTTCTGACTCAGCTAGGTTGTCTTTTAGCTGCTCCACTTGTTCATACAAGTTATTGTTAGCTGCACGCAATTCTTCGTTCAATGCCAGCAGGTTCTGAAACTCCGAGTCAATAAGTGCTTGTTTACCGCTTTCAGGCTCTGCAACCCAGTCCTGCTGGGTGGTATCTTTTGAAAATTGTGTATCTTCAGCCGGCATGAGAAGTGGCAGTTTTCTAACTGTCACATTGTCATTAGGCACAACTGAGTAAAAGGGACAACTCGCCTGCTCCGATTGTGGCGAATTAGCAGAATTTAGGGATTCCATCACAGCCCCCTTGTTTGAGGTGTCAGCTTCATTCATCACTCTTGACCCACCTGCTTAAAAATATTCAGCAGTGCTGGCATTAGCATTGCTTATTAACTCTGTCTAATCAGGGTTTGCTCTAGAAGCTAAGTTTAACTCTCTCCAAGCACCAGCAATTAATCATCAATTGATGTTCCCCATTTTGTATCTAGACTGATGCCGTTATAACACTATGATGCTCTTCCCCGTCAAGAAGAGGCGAAACGGGAACTTGGACCGCCTTTGGGGATAGGCAAGAAAGAGGAGAAACCCGATACTTAAAAACTAAACTGTATTGGCTGATGAAGTTTTTCTACATGAAAAAACTGCCTTAACCTATATTTTTTTAGTTAAAATCGCATCTATCTTAAGAGGTGAATTATAAATGTCTCCTTCAATACATTTTCTACTAGCTCATTTATTACTTAGGATAGATGTCCGTAGATGTATCTACTATTCGACGATTATTCTGTAATTTTGGGCGATCGCTATTTAATGTCAGCAAACAACTAAGAGCTTCTGCGATCACTGCAATGTCAAGAAAACCTGACAATCAAGAATAAATACTTATAAAATAATTTTAAAGAAGTAACAATTTGCCTAAGTGAATTCATGAAACTTTTTTAAAGAGTAATCTGACACTTAGTTCGTGCTTTTTTATCGGTAAATACAGTCCTAGTAAGCAATTCCAGGCTTATTTAGTAAGAGGGTTTTTCTATCAACTTGCCTTCAATGTGTGAAGTTTGTTTAATGACTACAAAGAAAATGTTTAAAGTATACTTGAATACTTATGAATATTGTTTACAAGGTATATTAATCTATATTAAAATTAACCTAATTCAGTATAAATTCGGATATTTTTTTTAATTAATTTATTAAAGAATAATTAGAATAACAGAGTATTCTACTAGCAATAAAGTAATTATAAAGACCATGATTACTGCCAATTGAGATGATTATTGCGCTAAATAAAGCGTTGTGGCAGTCAGACTTGTCCAAAAAATCAAATTTTAAAATAGAGGTGCTAAAGATGACTGACGTACTTGCAATGGGCGCAAATATAAAGCAAGAAGCTACCCAATTCCCGCTGTTTGCAGAAAATTGTGACAGCTTTTGGGACAAAGAAATCAGACCGTTATTCACAGATGAGTCTCTATCTTTCAGGGTGAAAACTCTTAACGGAAACTATGTCAAGTACGTCAACTTGGATAATGGAGCTACAACCACTCCCTTTGCAACTCTCAAGCAGTATGTGGACGAAATGCTTGACACCTATGGCAGTGTGCATCGAGGTTCTGGGCAAAAGTCCATCATCACTACACGAGAATATGACGCCAGCCGCAACATCATTCGGGACTTTGTGGGGTCATCTTTAGACAACTATGTAATCTTTGCAAAGAATACAACAGAAGCAATTAATGGAGCTGCTACACTTTGGGCAAAAAAACCTGGGAAAATCTTAGTTTCTGATATTGAGCATTCATCGAACCTGCTGCCTTGGGTTACTAGAGACGAAGTTGTGCAATACAGAACCCAGCCGGATGGAAGTGTAAGTGTTGCAGATATTGAAGATATCTTCAAAGCACACGAAAATCTCCCCGAAGCCGAGCAAATTAAGTTAGTAACTATTACAGGTGCTTCGACAATTACAGGTTACAGACCTCCGATTTACGAAATTGCAGCTTTAGCACATCGGTATGGTGCTAAAATATTTGCCGATGTGTGTCAGTTAATCCAGCATGAACGAGTCGATATGCGTGCAGATGATGACCCATGCCATTTAGATTTTGTGGCTTTTTCTGGACACAAGATGTATGCACCCTACGGAACCGGGGTTTTGCTGGGGCCAAAGGAATTTTTTGATAGTTCTTACCCTTATCAAATTGGCGGTGGAAACCTGCCTTATATCACTAGAAACCTAGAGATTAAGCGTTTTTATACAGAACGGGCCCATGACCCTGGAACACCAAACGCAATGGGTGCGATCGCCATTGCTAAAGCAATTCAAATTATCGAAGCATTAGGGCGCGATCGCATTGCTCAATACGAACACTCTCTAGTTGACTTCACATTTACCAGGCTTGGGCTGATTCCTGGCGTCAAAGTACATATCCCAGGAGATAATTTAGCCCATGTTATTCCCTTTGATATTGATGGATTTGACGGACGCTTAGTAGCAGAGATTCTGGCACAAGAATACGGTATTGGGGTTCGGGCTGGGGCTTTCTGCACATACGAATACATTCGCAAACTCAAGAATGTTTCAGACGAGCAAGACTGTGAGATTGCCAAGGAAGTAGACAGAGGAATTACGCGCAACATTCCTAGTATTATCCGAGCAAGCTTTGCTGTATATAATACATTGGAAGATTGCGATCGCTTTATAAATGCGATCGCTCAAATTGCTAGAAACGGATTTGCTCACTATTTGCCCAACTATACACAAGATGAAATAACTGGTGTTTGGACAGCGATAGACAGCTAGTCTCACCCCTTTTTCTCGCCAAAATCGATATTTGTGGAACCAGGTAGCAGAGGTAGAATTTCAACTCCTTTGCTGCCTGCCAATATTTAATTACAAATAATTACAAGGGGGTAATAGCTTGAGTGATGAAAACCTCTTTGACCAAGAGGATTATCTACAGGCACGGGTTGATCGGTATATCTGGCAAAAAAGTACAGATGCAGGTATTTCACGCCAGCGCTTTCTAAAAATACTAGCCACTATGGTTGGTGCAACAGGCATTGGAGGGTTAGCTAAACCTGCGCCTGCTCACAGTCAGGCAGCTGTTAAAACCAAGGGCAGCAAAATACTTAAGCCATTGCCACCAGGCTATATCTCTCATAGCAAAGGCACATTAGAGATGAACTGGGAAGCGATGTATGGGCGTGGTTATGTAGTACCAAATGATTGGTTCTATGTTCACAATCGCAGTACACCTCCTCCCTTTGACCCATCTACATGGCGTTTGCAAATTCATGGAACTGGCGTTTCTGTCCCCTGTGAGTTTACTTACGATGAAATTGTCGCGATGCCGTCGATCTCGGTCACTTGTGCCATTGAGTGTGCTGCAAATGGTCGGCGCTTCTTTGAAGAGGCTTACAACACACCACTCTCTGGAACACGATGGAGGCTTGGAGCTATTGGTGTGGCTGAGTGGACTGGTGTACCACTTGGTATGTTATTAGAACGAGCTGGATTGAAATCCACAGCAAAAGACGTACTTGTTGAGGGCGCAGATGTGGATTCGCTGGACTCAAAGGGGACAAATAAATCCAAGTTCAACAATGTAGTTCCGATTAGTAAGGCATTAGCAGATAACTCGCTCCTCGTCTATGCAATGAATGGAGAACCATTACCTCCAGATCACGGTCAGCCATGCCGTGCCTTATTCCCTGGTTGGGGAGGAAACGCTAACGTTAAATGGATTGAGCGGATTGAAGTTTCTGAAACACCAATATATACCCAGTGGGTGATGGAACAGATGGTGTTAGTTGGTGCAGATTACCCAGCGATCGCACCGTATAAAGGTAAGCTGATTACCTATCAAAATGTTAAGAGCGCTTTTGAGTTGGCTTGGCCCGCTAAACTTTCGGCTCGAACCCATTTACTACGTGGACGTTCTTGGTCTGGCAAAGGAAAAATTATCCGTGTAGAAGTCAGTCTAGATGGCGGTAAAACTTGGCAATTTGCACGACTGAGAGAACCAAACTTTCCATTTGCATGGGTACGCTGGGACATCGAATGGAACCCAATTCCTGGGGAATATTTTCTCCAAGCTATTGCTACTGACAATTTAGGTAATACACAACCGAGTACAGTTCCGTGGAATGATTCTGGATTGCTCTACGGTGGTGTTGTTAGCCATCCGGTGACAGTACAGGGTTAATTACACCAAATCAGTTCTGTAGAAAAAGAATTATTTATGATTGATTATAGTTGGTTGATTTTAATAACTGGAGGACTAGTATCTGGAGTCATAGCTGGACTTTTAGGAATAGGCGGCGGTATTATCACAATTCCTCTCTTAGTCACACTAGGTTATACTCCCGTTCAGGCGATCGCTACTAGTAGCCTTGCTATTGTAATTACTTCAATTTCTGGAAGTTTGCAGAATTGGCGAATGGGCTACTTTGACTTTAAACGAGTAGTTTATTTAGGAATTCCAGCTTTTCTAACTACTGGAATAGGCGTATATTTCGCCAATAAAATTCCATCTTATATAATACTCTTTACATTTGGCATCATACTACTTGCTAATATCTATTTGATTGAGCTTCGCAAGCAACTATCCTTCAAGGAAAAAGAAGATACAGCCCCAGTATTTAACCCAATGGTTTCTAAAATTGGCACTGGAGGAGCAGCAGGAATTTTAGCAGGTTTATTTGGCTTAGGTGGCGGTACGATTATGGTGCCACTGCAAATGTTGCTACTAGGAGAAGAAATTAAAGTAGCAATTCAGACTAGTTTAGGTGTGATTGTCATCACTGGTTTAGCTGCCTGCACAGGACACACGTTAGAAGGAAATATTCTATTTGTTCAAGGTATAGTTTTGGGATGTGGCGGTCTTTTAGGCGTTCAAATGAGTACTCGCACATTGCCAAAACTACCAGATTATACTGTGAGTTTAGTGCTTCGTATTTTCCTAGGGATACTATCAATTTATATTTTTTGGGAAGCTTGGATAAATTATCAAGTGATAGTTTAAATATCTTCCAAAATAAAAATTTGTTAGCTTCTTATCAACACAACTCCCAACTTCTCTAAGAAGTTGGGAATCTACAATTACCTAAGATATTAACAGTTAGTTGGACTGTGCAAGCGTAGACGCAAGCGGCTTGTCGCTAGACATCGCTCATTTATGTGGTTACTTGGAACATCACCCTAATACTTGAAAGAAATATCTTTATCAAGTTTGGATCACAAAATCTGATGCAGTTAGTGATGGGTTGCCGATTAGATTGGCGAACTGTGCTCCAGTTCCAAAGCCAGCCGAAAGTCCATTTTGATTGTAGAAGAGGGCCCCACTGCTTTGGTTGTAAACAATTTTAGCACCACTGATTTCAGCAGCAGCATTGCTGATAACTATGGCGAATTCATTAGCAAGGCTAAACCCATTACCAGCCGAGCTTTGTAGAACTGTGAATGTGGTTTTATCTAGAATGATTTTATCGCTTCCTTTTAAAAAGTCTGTAATGAGGTCAATTCCAACCGTTGCATTGGTAAAGGCAGCATTGGTGTTATAGAGGAAGAAATCGTTATTACTGCCACCAGTTAAAATATCATCACCTGACCCACCAATGAGGGTGTCATCACCCAATCCCCCAATCAAGGTATCCTTACCACTTCCTCCGTTAAGAGTATTATTTTTTGCATTGCCAGTCAGAATGTTGTCGAGGGCGTTGCCTGTACCCTTAGTTGCTCCTCCTGTCAAAATCAGGTTTTCTAGGTTAGCACCCAGGGTGTATCCCTGTGGGGAAGTATAGGGAGCTTGAACGGTATCGATTCCTTCGGCTGCATTCTCGATAATCATGTCATCATCCGAAACACCTACAATGTAGGTGTCATTACCAGTGCCACCCTTCATTACACCCTTGCCTGTACTGGCGATAAGGGTGTCATTGCCTGCGCCGCCATCCAGGGTATCATTGCCTGAGCCGCCATCCAGGGTGTCATTGCCTATACCCCCATTTAAGATATTGTTACGGTTATTACCAGTCAGCTTATTGTTCAAGCTATTGCCAGTCCCATTAATTACTCCTGAACCTGTCAGAATTAAGTTTTCTAGGTTGGCTCCCAATGTGTAAGTAATGGAGGCTTTTACCGTGTCAATTTCAGTGCTGAGTGTGGAGGTTTCAGTAACGATATCTCCGCTGCTGTCAACGATGTAGGTGTCGTTACCAGTGCCGCCAGTCATCACATCATTACCCGCCCCCCCATGAATGGTGTCGTTTCCAATGCCACCATTGATAGTGTCATTTCCAGCGGCAGTATTGATAGTGTCGTTTCCAGCACCAGCATTGATGATGTCGTTTCCAGCAACAGTTTTGATGGTGTCATCTTTGCTAGTGCCTATGACGGTGAACTCCTCAATGTTATGGAAACCAATGAAATCTAAGCGAGTGTTATCTGTACTACTGACTTGTCGGATGGCCGTACCATAAGTGCTACTACCATTGAAACGCATACCAGTGCCCGTATCACCAACGGAATAGTCCACGATGAGGCGGTCAATACCATTATCACCATAAACAGTGTCACCATCATTGATACTTCCACCACCCAGTCCTGCGTTAATAATGTCGTTGCCTGCACCAGTTTTGATTAGGTCATTAGTCCGAAGAACAGCACCGTTAACAATTCCAGTATGGGTAACAATGTCGTTGCCACTGCCTGTAGTGATAGAAAATCCCTCAAAATTAATGGCAGTGACAACACCAGAAACATTGATATTTAAGAGGTTAGAAAGGTTGAGGTTAGCCGTTTGTGTGGAGAGGTCAAGAGTTAGGTAGTCCAAGCCTGAACCACCATCTAGAGTGCCAGCAACAGCAGTAACACTGTCATTGCCAGCACCCGCTTTAATCAGGCTGTTTCCAAAGAAAGTTCTGATGGTGTCATCTTTGCTAGTGCCTATGACGGTGAAGTTCTCAATATTTTTGAAAGCGATGTAATCCAATCGTGAAGGGTTTATACCGCTGTTAGATCGAGAGGCAGTGCCTAAAGTAGGGTTAAAGCTATTCAAGTACATACCAGTGCCCGTATCACCAACGGAGAAGTCCACGATCAGGCGGTCAGTGCCATCGCCACCATCTACATAGTCATCCTTACCCAGTCCGGCGTTAATGGTGTCGTTGCCTGCACCAGTTTTAATGATGTCATTGCTACGAAATACTGTGCCATTGGCAAAAACTGGTCTGATAACAGTATCGTTGCCACTACCTGTAGTAATTTCCATGATTTTCAGTGTGTCTTCAATATGGGTAAACGCTATAACTCTAGTACTTGCGACGATATTTCCAAACAAAATTGGGGCTGATATCCTCTGGGTGAGTTCAGCACCTCAATTGAAGAATAAAGCGGTCTAAGTAGTTATTAGAGGAAATTATTTTGGATATTCACCTTATAAAGTGAAGATAAATCTCTATTGAGGGCGTTTGCCTTCATAAATAAACAGAAATTTTTCGTATAATACTTTATATTTGATGCTTAAGTATTATACGAAAAATTCTGCAAATTTAACGCATTTACGGCTACCTTGAATTGCGGTGTGTGAGTATCACTTGGAAGCCCTTATACGAAAAATTCTGCAAATTTAACGCATTTACGGTAAATACCCCGAAAAATTCGGGATAGCATCTTCCTTAATGCATTTAGACGGAAATTTTCGGAATATTATTTTATGGTAGCCACCGGGGATGAAAACCGACTAAGGGGAGTTGTTCTGGTCTAATTTCAACTGTCGCAGCATCAGCGATGGGCAACAAAGGCATTAACCACAGGCTACTGGTAGCGATCGCATCTCCATCATCAGTTTTCAAGGTGTTTGTGGGTAATGATGCTGGGGGGTTTGTCTGCGGTACTACTTGGTCAAATAACAAGCCCAAACCGTCAGCAGATAAACTCATTTGCACATTCCGTTGAGCGGGAGGCAGTACTAGCAGTGGTTTCTGTTGCCCGGTTTTCAGATCAATTGCCACCACATAAGGCTGTTCTATGTATTGTTCCTTGGATACTAGCTGTGTTAGCAAGCAGTAGAGGGTGGGTGAGGCGATGTCAAATTGGCAGCTGAGAATTGAGCCTGTTGTTTTTAATAGTTGTTTCTGCACACCTTGGTTTGTCACTAAAAACAAATCTCGCGTGTAATCTGTATTAAATTTTACCATCGCTGCTTGAGAGCCGTCTTTGGAGAAAGCCTGTACCAAACCAAACTGCGGTAGAAAATCTAGGGGTTTATTGGCATCACCTTGCAGTGGTAAAATTGCTGCTCCCTGTCCTTGGGCAACTGCTACGGCTTTACTATCTGGCGTTACCATAAAATCTCCCCCCGGTTGGCTTTGCAGACGTTTAGGGGTGGGTTTTTCTGCTGAACCATCACTGGTTGCTGGCATAAACCATAGCCCAAAGTCGCCGGGATTAGTTTTGTTTCCTCGCTGAATAACAATAGTTTGCCCATCAGGTGATAAGTCAAATTTCAGGTTTTGATAATCTTTACTATCTAAAACCAGGTCAACTCTGTTTCCTGGTTCTGCTTCTTGTCCAGATTTACCAGAAACGCCTGTTGTCACTGTGTACAGTTGAGCTGAGAGTATGTCTTGGTTCTTAGTTGTGCGAGCCGAAAATAAAATTTTCTCCCCATCAGGAAATGACTCAAAGTCGATTACTATCAGGTCTTTGGGGGTAAGTACCTTTTTTTGCTCTTGGGTCAAGTTGTAAAGAACTAATCGTCCCTGTTCTTCTTGCTCAGTTCCGATGTAAAGGATGACGCGATCGCGTGTACGGAAGCTACCAACAAAGGGCTGTATCACCCGATTTTTGCCTTCTTGCTCCGCAAACTTATCTTTAGCTCCCTGCAATTGCACTTTATAATTCGTGCCATAGGGTGCTGGTGTCACCAGTGTATAAACCATCCGCCGCCCTGCCCAACTGAATTTACCTGCTAGGGGTGGCTCGATCTTCAAGTTATCTTCGACGCTTTTTACTTCCATTGGGCGGCTGAAGGTGAGGGTGAAGGAGTTATCTTCTGCCCCAATTTGTTGATTTTGCCAGGTAAATTCCCGGACACGAGCAGTTACCACATCACCTTGCAAGATGATTAACCCAATCAGCACACTCAGCAGTAGCATTAGTGCGATCGCTATGCGATCCAGTGGTTGGATAAATGCTTTAGATTTCGTCATTGGTTATTGGGCATAAGGTATTGGACTAATGACTAATGACTAATAACTATAAGGATTCTGCGGTTGAGGAATCTTTTTAAGAGAGGTAGCGGCAATGGTAAGTTGGCGTTTACCTGCCAAATTTTCTGTTACCATTTGTCCTTCTACTTCTAGCCATGTGTCAGGGGAATAAGCTTCCTGATTATTTTGTAGTTTGACGGGCAATCCCACAGGGTAAGCATCTGCTGCACAGCAAGTTAAGACAAATCGGGCTAAGAACAAATATTCTTTTCCTAAATCCGGCGGGTGAATGACAAATCCCTGTACTTTGACTTTTTGTCCTGTATATGTGTCTGGCTCTGGATAAACATTGACAGTACGTACCCAGTCTACAAGCGATCGCTCTTCTGGACGAACAGTAGCCCGAAAGGCTTGGGGTTTGACACGTGTGCTTCCCAATAAATCAGTCGTCACACCCCTTTGGAGTGCTTTGTCACTAGCAAAAACTTGCGGTGTAATGATAAAACCTAGAATCGCTGTAGTCAACAACAAAGCACTGCCCCAACCTGGGGGAAATAAACTAATATGCTGAGTATTTGGCATCACATCACGGCGACGCCGCTGCCAAAGTTCCTGCATCTTGAAAAAACCAATAATGATGAAGCTGATACCAGTTACAATCACCAACCAAAAATAATTTGGATGAATCAACAGGTTCAGCTTGTTAGTTAGCCAATATCTCAACATCAAAATGCCCCAAGCTGTAATTGCTAAAGCATCCAGCCAAGGGAGTAACAGATTTGGGATTTTAGATTTGGGATTTTTGTTAGCCATTGAGCATTAGTCATTGGTCATTGGTCATTGGTCATTGGTCATTGGTCATTGGTCACTTGTACTGAGCAGGAAGCAAGCTACGCGTAGCGTCTCGTAGAGAAACCGTAAAGCCTGCGGCATAGCTACGCTTAGGGCGCAGCCTCTCCAAGAGTTGTATTAGTCATTAACAAAGAACAAATGAAAAATGACAAATATTTTTTTTAAAAGATGTGTAAGTTCAGGAAAAGAGTGAACACAAATGTCAGTTGTGCTGCTAAAGCAAATAAGTAAAAGATAGTTTTGGGTTTAAAAATAGATAACATCAAACCAACACTTTTGATGTCAATCATTGGCCCAAACACTAAAAATGCCAACAATGAACCGCTGCTAAAGGTTGAGGCAAAAGATAGGGCAAAGAAAGAATCAACTGTAGAACAAATTGAGACGACTACTGCTAATATCAGCATGACCACAATTGAGCTAATCGGCCCAGCACCCAAACTGAGAATTAATTCTCGGGGAGCTAGGACTTGAATAGCAGCTGCGATCGCACTTCCTAAAATCATCACTCCGCCCAATTCTCGCAATTCTTGGATGCTATTATCCACCACTAGGCGCAGTTTATCTGCAAGCGGTTTACTGGCAGTAGAGATGCTGGTAGGCGGTACTAAATTAGCATCTATCCGCAAAGGTATACCTGCTTTTCCTCCTAAGATATAAGTCCCCGATTGCAACAGATTCGGTACCGTTTCTTGTTGTACTTGGTAACGCTTACCACGGCGTTTAGTTTCAGGCTGCGCGGGCGGATTAAACTTCATATAACGAGCGATCGCAGGTTGGACTATGGGATTTAAGTCCTTTTGAAAACTGAAAACAAACCCGATAATTGTGGCAATTGCTAGGGAAAATACGACTCGTAAAACCACTATTTCTGGTTGATCTCGAAATGCTGTCCATGTGGCCCAAATTACAACTGGGTTAATTGTTGGTGCTGCTAACAAAAAACCAATTGCGACTGGTGTGGGTACTCCCTGAATTAGGAACCGCCGCGCTACCGGTACATTCCCGCACTCACACACCGGAAATAAAAAGCCGATCATACTGCCAACTAAAGCACCCAGCAGCGGATTTTTGGGCATTTTTCCTACTAATTTGCGCTCATCAACAAAAAACAGCAGCAAACTGGAGAATAAAACCCCAAGAAGCAAAAAAGGCATCGCCTCGACTAGCAGACTTAGAAATAGCGTAAAACCATTGTTCAATTGATTCATGGGCGTCGCAGTCAAAAGCGGTTTTGAGTTTTAGGGTTCTGCCTAGTCATTCTATCGAAATGGGGATCAAAAGCAGTTCGGGAAAATTAAACATCATTTAAGTAGCAAGTTATCTTACCTTTTAACTAGCGCTTAAACGCTGCAAGCCTTTGCTTCAGCCGAGATAGTGATTTGTACCTGAGTGCATTTACTGAGGATGACCATTTCTAAGATTGTCTAAGTTCAGAAATTGTTCCGATTTTAGAAGGCAAGTAACTGCATAGATAATTTTGAATTACCTATATTTATACTTACAGTAATTTGCTGGATAAAATATTAGCTCGGCTGTATATTCATCAAGTATTCACAGTTATGCAACATTTGGGGTAGGCGTAGCCCGTCGTAGACATCGCTCTTGGTTATTACCATGATTGTTTTTGGTTAGTTATGGCAAAATTTGATCTGAGCTTTGGTTGATTTTTTACTATAAAAACTCTAAAAAGGCAAGACCAAAGTTTAGCAGATACGATAAATGCTGATAAGTAAATGGGCAAGAATAAATTAAACTATGTTACGTAATGTAAAGTTAATTAAATTGGTTCGTAGTAAGCGGCTCTAGCCCTTCCCGTTCTCCTAAGGTTGTATGCGTAGCTTGCTTCCTTGTAGGGGTAAAGGTGACCTCGATAGCGTCCGCAAAGTGTCTCGTTGGCGCAGTCTCTCGTAGACGCGATCGCACTTTTCATCTCACGTCATTCAGTTCCTTGACTACTTTAAAAAATCGGGTATCTGGTGTTCGCCCTTAATTACGTTTTGGTGCAATCCCCCAAATCTTGATTTGTCGATCAAATCCACCACTGGCAAGAATTTTACCATTTGGACTAAAAGCGATCGCACTCACCCAGTCTGTATGTCCACTCAGCGTTTTTATTAACTCGCCTGTAGTTAAATCCCACAATTTAATCCCATCTCTGCCGGCACTAGCAAGGGTTTGTCCATCGGGGTTAATCGCGATCGCATTCACCCAGTTATTATGTCCTGTAAGGGTGCGGACTAATTCTCCAGTATTAATATTCCACAGTTTTACTGTGCGATCGCGGCTAGCAGTAACTAATGTTTGTCCATCTGGTGTAAAAATGACAGCGCTAACAGCATTAGAATGAGCTACCGATTCACTGATTAATTTACCAGTACTCAAATTCCACAGCTTGATTACACCCTTATTATCACCACTAGCCAAGGTCTGTCCATCTGGACTAATGGCTAGGGTATAAATCAAATTATCAAAACGTACTAGAGTCCCTAGAGGGCGCTGCTGGAGCAAATCCCATAGACGAATCCCATCCAAAGCTCCACTGATCAGAATTTTACTATCAGGAGACACCGCTAAAGATAATACGTTACTGGTATGTCCGACAAAAGAGCGGCTAAATCTAAAATTTTTCAGGCTCCAGAGGTTAATCGTGTTGTCATTACTACAGCTAGCGAGGGTTTGCCCATCTGGCGAAATCACTAAAGATTCGACGGCTGTTTTGTGTGCTTTGTTAATATTCCCCAACTTTTTGCCGTTCACTGGATTCCACAGACGAATTACACCCTCGTTTTCTGCACCTCCACTCACCAGAATTCTGCTATCTGGACTGAAAGCAAGGGATTTAACGGTTCCGTTATGTCCTCTGAGTGTGTAAAGTAGTTGGGCATTAGCAAAGCTGCTGGTAGTTTGGGAGTTTGGTGTTACTTCAATGGCAGCATGAGCTTGATGAATGTAAAACCCTTCCCAGATAGTCACTGGAAGGGCAACGGCTGCCATAAATGCCAGGATAATATACGGCCGCAGAAAATTATCCCCACCTCTTCCCTCACTACTCACTCTTTTCCCTCACTTTTATAGATACAGTTACCTCAATACATTTTGCAGAGTTATTACTTAATAACTCTGCACATCTTAAAGAGGTGGTTTTTTCTTAGAAACGCTTAACATTGGTAAAGGCGGACTAGAAGAACGAGAGGGCAAATAATGTTGCACTACAGGCTCCTCTGGTAGAGGACGACGCTGCTGGAAACGCCACAACTTAAAGCCTAGCGCTATTCCTGCCGTTCCTAAACCAAAGGCGAACAACGACCAGCTATCATTCAATCCGCCAATTAGGGCATCCATAACACCCATCGTCATCAATACACTGACTAATGGCTCTTTTCGGTAGGTTAACTTCAAAAAACGAGGTAATACAGCATTCATCACAGCTTGGTTGGTTCCAGTTCAGCTTTTGTGTATATTTACCAAGAATACCTCACCCGTAATTTGCCTTTCTCATCCAAGGCAGACACTAATTATAATTTTCTTTAGTAGGGGAGGAAGTTTACTCATTAATTGCCTTGCACATTTTAGTTGCAAGTCTATGATATTCCAATCACTAATAGGTATTTCGATTCCTCTCTTGCTTACATTCTAGGGCAAGTGTTTATGAATTAAGTCTAATTAAAGTATCTAGGGCGAAGTACTTGGCTATCAATTGTTAAAGTCAAAACCAACTGGTTGTTCCAGCTGGTTGAAACTCTTTTAATTACTAGCTTACAACTTCCACCTTGTGCTTGTTGGTGGCACTACTTCAGACCCAGCCATGATAGCACCCCTTGATTGGTCGTATATTCAATCACCAGCAGCAAACCAAAGCCAATCATGGCAGCTCGACCATTCAAGCGTTCGGCATATTCGTTAAAGCCAAACTTAGGCTCCTCTAGTTTAGGTGTAATTGTTGGTTGTGTTTGTGTCATTTTTTAAGAAACCTTTTTTCGGCAAACGGGATTTGATATCAGACTTAGCAGCAGTTGTCAGGGAAAGTGGGTGTAAGCGGTAAAGGTTAAAGGAATAGACTCGTTCTTTTCCCATTAACTTTTACCTTACACTACGGTAGGTTCAAAGCTGATTGCAGTGCTTGAATATCAAGATGACTTGAGAAATTCAGCAAAAGCTTCCTAGTAGGGGGCTATACAATCGCTCTTTTAATAAATTGTTACTATTCTTTATATATTGTATAAACACTGGGGCAATAGTCAAGGGTAAGAGTTTGGGCTACTCAGATTGAATTGAGAAACTTAGAACAGAGATTAGCTATCTCTAATACAGCTATCTCTAATACCGAACTAGCAAGAGGGAAGTAGCAAGCTTGAGATTGGCAGGCTACAGTTAAACAAAAAAATTATCAGAGGCGATATATGGAAATCGGCGTTCCCAAGGAAAATAAGGATCAAGAGTTTCGGGTAGGGTTAAGTCCTTCTAGTGTGCGGGTGCTGCGAGAAAATGGTCATAGCATCTTCGTCGAGACGCAAGCAGGTAATGGTGCTGGATTCTCAGATGACGACTACAGAAGTGCTGGAGCCGAGATTGTCCCCACATCAGAAACAGCTTGGAATCGGGAATTAGTTGTTAAAGTCAAAGAGCCGCTGACATCTGAGTATAAATTTTTGCAGAAAGGGCAGATATTATTTACTTATTTACATTTAGCAGCCGATCGCAAATTGACAGAGCATTTAATTGATTGTGGCACTTGTGCGATCGCCTACGAAACTGTAGAACAACCTGGTGCTAACAGACTACCCTTGCTCACGCCCATGAGCGTGATTGCCGGTCGGCTAGCAGTACAATTTGGGGCCAGATTCCTCGAACGTCAGCAAGGTGGTAGAGGAGTGCTTTTGGGTGGTGTACCTGGAGTCCAACCAGGCAAAGTAGTAATTTTAGGTGGCGGCGTTGTTGGCACAGAAGCAGCTAAAATCGCCGTAGGCATGGGTGCTAGCGTCCAGATTTTAGATGTGAGTGTCGAGCGCTTATCTTATTTAGAAACTCTATTTGGTTCTAGGGTCGAATTGGTTTACAGCAACTCTGCTCATATTGAAGCCGCCGTTAAAGAAGCTGATTTGCTCATCGGTGCAGTTTTAGTGTTAGGACGTAGAGCACCAATACTAGTATCCCGCGAATTGGTCAAACAAATGCGTCCTGGTTCTGTAATAGTTGATGTTGCTGTTGACCAAGGCGGTTGTATAGAAACGTTATACCCTACATCCCACACAAATCCGGTATACGTTGAAGAGGGTGTGGTGCATTATGGCGTTCCCAATATGCCAGGAGCAGTACCTTGGACAGCAACTCAGGCACTTAATAATAGTACATTACCTTATGTTGTCCAGTTGACGAATTTCGGAATTAAGGCACTGGAAGTTAACCCAGCATTAGCTAAAGGTGTGAATGTGCAGAATCATCACTTAGTGCATCCGGCAGTGCAAGAGGTATTCCCTGACTTGGTAAATTAAGGTGTGCAAGTATTAGGCGATCGCTTATTTTAATAGAGGTAGCGATCAGTAATTAGACTAATTTCCTTGCCAAATGCGCGGATGGGTAGGTGTACAAAATTAGAAGGGGCGAAAAATGGCTGCACGCTCTTCTATACAAGACTTTCAGGGCAATGGCACTTTCAACCCATCCGTGCACCTTATGGGAACTGGGTTTCAGCGATTTGCATCTTTTTGCATGACTATTCCCTGTGTTATGATTCAGTGGTTGACGCAACTGCACCTTGAAAACCAAATACAGCAAGCCTTTCAGATGGCAGCGATTGCAATTCATCAAAATCCCTATTAGGGATTGAAACCATCAACTGCCCAAGGATAATAACTGTTTCCTTGAATTGCAATTCATCAAAATCCCTATTAGGGATTGAAACACTGTACCCAACCAGGCAGAGGCACTAGCAGAACTGAATTGCAATTCATCAAAATCCCTATTAGGGATTGAAACCAGCGACCACCACCGACACGCTCATGCTTCTCAAAGAATTGCAATTCATCAAAATCCCTATTAGGGATTGAAACAAGCAAATCTCAACCAAATCACCACCAACAACAACATTGCAATTCATCAAAATCCCTATTAGGGATTGAAACTCGGCTATGCCAGCTTGACAGGGCTGCGAAGTTTATTGCAATTCATCAAAATCCCTATTAGGGATTGAAACAACCAGGAAGGGCTAATCATCGACATTCTGACCACATTGCAATTCATCAAAATCCCTATTAGGGATTGAAACCTACGATGACCGCATTGATAAAGGGCTTTCACCGTATTGCAATTAACCAAAATTCCTATTAGGGATTGAAATGTATTTCAAATAGCGATTATAAAATCGCCGTTCATCTTGCATACAAATGAAGTCCACCTAGCCTGTGGATTCTGCGAAGGATACGCGGACTCCAGGAATTTAAAACCATTGTCATGCGGGTTTTGTCTGTATAGCCCCGAATTCTATTCGTCCTTTAATATTAGCCATAGAAAGGGTGGATTTTTTATTAGTCTATAGTGCTGATGCTTGGAATTCTAATCGTAAACTCGGTTCCCATACCCAGTTGAGAATTCACATCCAACGTACCATTGTGTTTTTCCAAGACGATTTGATGGGCAATGGATAAGCCGAGTCCAGTGCCTTTACCTACAGGTTTTGTGGTAAACAAAGGCTCAAATAGGCGTTGTTTAACATATTCAGGAATGCCGATACCATTGTCACCAATCCGAATTACAATCCATTGTTCAGAATCTACTTCTGTTGCAATTTTAATTTGAGGAATTTGATCGCTGATTTTGCCTAGTATTAGAGCTTCATCAAGAGCATCAATTGCGTTAGCTAGAAGATTCATAAATACTTGATTCATCTGACCGACATAGCAGTTTATCTTTGGTAATGTTCCATAACTCTTAATAACTTCAATAGCGGGGCGATCGCCATTACCTTTAAGGCGGTGTTGCAAAATCATTAATGTACTATCCAGTCCTTGGTGCAAATCCGCAAGTATTTTTTCATCACTATCCGAGCGGTAAAAGTTGCGTAGTGAGGTAGAAAGGTCTTGAATCCGTTCACTTCCTACCTTAAGTGAATTCAAGATTTTTGCTATATCTTCAAGAACAAATTCTAGTTCCAAGTCCCGAATAGCGGTGCTAATTTTGGCTGTCGGGTTAGGATAATCTTGTTGATACAGTTGGAGAATTTTAGTTATTGCTACAAAATATTCCTTTAAAGGTGGAATATTGCTGGTAATAAAACTGAGAGGATTGTTGATTTCATGGGCGACTCCAGCAATTAATTCTCCCAGTGTTGAGAGTTTCTCTTGCTGCACCAACTGAACTTGGATTTTTTGCAAAGCAGTGGTGCGATCGCTCACTTGTTCTTCTAAAGATTCAGTCAGTTGTTTGAGTTGTAAATGCACACGCACTCTAGCAATAACTTCCTCATGTGCAAAGGGTTTGGGGATATAGTCTACTGCACCAAGAGAAAATCCCTTGGTTTTGCTCTCTGTATCAGCTAAGGCTGTGGTGAAAATAATGGGAATGTTTTGGGTAACAGGATTGGCTTTGAGGCGGCGACAGGTTTCAAATCCATCAATCCCTGGCATTTGTACATCCAGCAAAATTAACTCTGGTTGATTACGTTCTGCTAGAGCGATCGCAGTTTCTCCATCAACTGCAACACGGAAACGAAACCCCTCACTACTGAGCGCTTCGCACAGGACAGATAAATTTGTCGGATTATCGTCCACAATCAAAATAAATCCGGTATGTGGGGTCTTGATCATGATGGATTAAAAAGCGAAATTAATTCTAATTAATATGTTGTTTGATGAAAGTTTCCAAACGTTTGAGTTGGAAATTACTAGCAAGCTGGATTAGTTTCTCAGTAAACGCACTAAGCTGATCGTCAGATGCAGAAAGTTGCTGACCTGATTCTAAAAGTAGTTGAATATCGCCATCTTGTGCGAGTTCGAGTAATTGTTGTAAAATCTCATTGCTAGGAGAAATCATTTTATCTGGATGATCCACACCAACCGGATCAGTTTTTTTAATCGTGTCTGCTTTACTGTCAAAAATCCATTCTAGTTGCAAAAGTTTCCGTAGCAATTCCAGCAGAGCTTCGGCTTCTATAGGCTTTGGTAAAAATATATTTGCGCCAGCATCAACACTCTTGTACTGATCGGCTGCAAATACACTAGCTGACGAAGCAATAACAGCAATCTTTTTAAATTGGTTAGACCAACGTAAACGTTTGATGAACTTAAATCCATCGTTTACAGGCATAACTAGGTCGGTGATAATCAAGTCTGGTTTGTTAGCTACAGCTTGTTCCCATCCTTCCTGACCTTGACTAGCTTCTATAACCGTAAATCCAACTGGCTCCAGTAAATTTACAATTACCGAGCGGTTTTCCCATTTGTCATCCACAATTAAAATAGTGCGCCTTTTTCCTTGATAACCAATAATGGTTCCCTGTTCTACTATTCTGGAAACCTTTGCCCAGTCTTTAGATTCTGGCAATTGCACCTCAAACCAGAAAGTGCTACCTTTGCCAAGCTCACTCTGCACCTGAATTTGACCACCCATTAGCAAAATAATTTGCTGGCTGATTGCTAATCCCAAGCCAGTGCCTTCAGTTTGTCGTTTCTGACTTCCCACTTGTTCAAAGGGCTGGAAGATTTTCTCGGTTTGCTCAGGGGTAATACCTGTGCCGGTATCTACTATCTCAAAACGAATTTTGTAGTTTGTTATTTTTCCATTAGCATTTGATTCTTGACTAATAACTTTAGCCTGAAAGGTAACGCTACCTTGATGAGTAAATTTGATAGCATTACTAAGCAAGTTAATCAGTACTTGTCGCAAGCGTTTTTCATCAGCATAAACACCTGTTGGCAAATCAGGATCTAATTTAAGATGAAATCCAATCACCTTTTGTTCTGCCTGGATGCGGCAAATTTCAACCACACTGTCTATAAAAGCAGGAAAGTAGAAACCAACAGGATTTAATTCCAGCTTTCGGGCTTCAATTTTGGAGAGATCCAGGACATCATTAATCAGGTTTAAGAGATGAGAACCACATTGATAAATGATGCTGACTCCTTTGCGCCCTTTCTCGCTTAAAGATTCTGTGCGTTGGAGAATTTGTGTATAGCCCAAGATGCCATTGAGAGGTGTGCGTAATTCATGACTCATATTGGCAAGAAATTCACTTTTTGCTTGGCTGGAGCTTTGAGCAATTTCCTCAGCTTTACGAAGTTCTAACTCTATACGCTTGCGTTCTACAATTTCACTTGTGAGCACTCGATTAATAGCTTCTAACTGGGCAGGGCTAGGTAATGTTAGAGCTTGAGGCATGAGATAAAGTAAGGCAAAGGCTGTATATATTGAGATAATCGCAGTTAAAGCTTTTAGACTACCTGCAATCCAGTAATCTGGATGCCAAAGCGTCCAAATATCCATCAAGTGGCCAGTCCCGCAAGCAATGATAAAAGCACCAAATAATAGAAAGACTCCGTTGAAAGGAACATCTTGGCGTTTGGAAATAAAGTAGATCAGTAGGAAGGGAATGGAATAATAGGCAAGGGCGATCGTGGCATCAGAAATAATGTGTAACCAAACTAGGCCAGTTTGCCAGAGATAACAATGTCCGTGGGGGATAAAACCATTTGAGTGGAAAGGATAGTTTAAAAATGCCAACATAATGCTGAAGGTTACTGGATTTGCAATATATGCCTATAATCTCAGTATTCCCAAATTAATAAATACTGAAGCGCGATCGCAATTTTTTTTGAAATCTTTGTCTTGATTTTTGGGTAAAATATCGACATATTCACAACAGATGACATCATAGAAAAAAAAGCAGTTAGCTACTTTCCCCTTTGATGTGATTATTGCGATCGCACAAAACCAACTTCAGTAGATTTTGGAAGAGTACAAGGTAGGGGCACACAGACGTACACCCTAATGAATTGCTGTACTTCACTTTTTAACAGAGAGATGTAAAGGAATAAAAAAGAGTTTCACGGATGATTTATGACTGCTATAGGACTCATATTTGATTTTTGAAATATACGTAGGGTGCGTTATGCCTCTGGCTAACGCACCGTCCGAAGGCTT